>NZ_CBFHAZ010000160.1:0-9369 GCF_965653655.1 Pseudomonas onubensis
CGGTATGTCAGTCGCTGATGATTCGACTGATCCACCGCTTTCGCGAGCAAGCCCGCTCCCACATTTAGCTTTATGTTTTGCCAGAGAGTTCATCATTTAATAATTCAAAACAGCGCTGGGCCGATGGGCTGAGGCCCATCCCGCTGCGACTGATCAAGCCGATCTCGCGGTTCACGCCGGGATGGTCAATGTTGATTCGCTTCAACCCCGCCAAACTGTCCGCCGCCGACTCCGGCAGCACACTGATGCCCAACCCCTGGCGCACCAACGCCAGCACCGTCGACATGTAGTTGGCTTCCATGCCGGCATTCATCGTCAGCCGCGTCTGATCAAACAACGCGTCCACCTGCTCGCGCACACTGCTGTCGCGCCCGGTGAGGATGATCGGCTGGTCCGCCAATTGCTCCAGGGTCAGTTGGCGATGATGGGCGAGGGGATGCTCCAGCGGCACAAACGCACACAATCGATCATTGAGTACCGGCAAAAATTCCAGGCCGTGGCTCAGTCGCGCACGCACGCCGATGCCGAAATCCACCACGCCTTCACGCACCTGCGCATGAATGCGATGGGCTACCAGGTCATGCAAACGTATTTCGATGCCGGCAAAGCGCTCGCGAAACAGGCGCAAGGCCGGCGGCAGGGCGCCGGCGCACACCGAGGGCAGCGCGGCGATGCTGACCACGCCCCGGCGCAGGGCGGCGAGGTCGCGGGAGCCGGTGACGATGTTGTCCAGGTCCAGCAGCAGTTTTTCCATCGGGCCGCGTGCGTCTTCGCCTGCGGCGGTAATGCTCACATGGCGCGGGCTGCGGTCGAGCAGGGCAACCCCGAGCCAGTCTTCGAGTTGTTGCACCTGTACCGTCAGCGCGGAGGGCGACAAGTGCAACTCGTTGGCGGCCTTGGTGAAACTGCCGGTACGGGCTACGGCAAGAAAGGCTTGTATGTGTTGGATGCTGTTCTTCATTTTGTTTTTCCGAACGTGCCAGGCCGAATATTCCAATTTACAAAGACTAACGTGATTCCAATACTCCGGGTAAAACAATAACCGGCCGCAAAGGCCGCTCTGGAGTAACCCATGCTCGCAACCCTGGGTGTCATTACCATCCTGTGCCTGCTCGCTGCCGTCATGAGCAAACGCCTGTCGCCGCTGGTGGCGCTGATCGCCTTGCCGATCATTGCTGCACTGCTCGGCGGTTTCGGCCTGCAAACCAGCGCCTTCATCATTACCGGAATCAAGAACGTCGCCCCGGTGGTGGGCATGTTTGTGTTCGCGATTCTGTTTTTCGGGATCATGACCGACGCCGGTATGCTCGACCCCATCATTGATCGCATCCTGCGCACGGTCGGCACGCGTCCTACACGAATTGTGGTCGGCACCGCGACGTTGGCGCTGCTGGTGCACCTGGACGGTTCCGGCGCGGTGACGTTTCTGGTAACGGTGCCGGCGATGCTGCCGCTGTATACGCGGCTGGGCATCGACAAACGCATCCTCGCGTGTGTCTGCGCCATGGCCGCCGGGGTCAATTTCCTGCCGTGGACCGGCCCGGTGCTGCGCTCGTCGGCGGCCTTGCATGTGCCGGTGGCGGACCTGTTCCAGCCGCTGATCCCGGTGCAGATCGTCGGCCTGGTCTTCGTGTTTGCCTGTGCCTGGTGGCTGGGCCGTCGTGAAGAAAAACGCCTGGGCCTGGGCGCCGGTTCCTCGGTGGATGCGGTACCGCAACGGGTGCTCAGCGACGACGACATCAAGCTGCGGCGCCCACGGCTGTTCTGGGTCAACCTGTTGCTGACCGTGCTGGTCATGGTGGTGATGATTGCCGGCTGGGTCGACCCGGTGGTGATGTTCATGCTCGGCACCGTGGTGGCGCTGTGCATCAACTACCCGAATGTGGACGCCCAACGCGCGCGCATCGATGCCCACGCCAAAACCGCCCTGACCATGGCCAGTATCCTGCTCGCCGCCGGCGTGTTCACCGGCATCATGCAAGGCACCGGCATGCTCAAGGCGATTGCCGAGGTGGCGGTGGCGCAGATTCCCGCCGGCCACGGCAAGTTGATCCCGGCGGTGGTGGGCTTTATTTCCATGCCGTTGAGCATGCTGTTCGACCCTGATTCCTACTATTTCGGCGTGATGCCGGTGATCGCCGAGGTCGGCAAAGCCCTGGGCGTCGACCCGCTGCAAGTGGCCCAGGCCTCATTGCTGGGTGTGCACACCACCGGTTTCCCGGTCAGCCCGCTGACGCCTGCGACCTTCCTGCTGGTGGGCCTGTGCAAGATCGAACTGGCCGATCACCAGCGCTTCACCATTCCGTTTCTGTTTGCCGCGTCAGTGTTGATGACCCTGACCGCCTTGCTCCTGGGAGTGATTTGAGATGAAAACCTTGCGCATCGGCTCCGGCGCCGGCTACTCCGGCGACCGTATCGAGCCTGCCGTGGAACTGGCCGAACAGGGCGACCTGGATTACCTGGTGTTCGAGTGCCTGGCCGAACGCACCATTGCCCTGGCGCAACAGGCGCGTATCAGCGATCCACAAGGGGGTTACGATCCGCTGCTGAGTGAACGCATGCGCCGGGTGTTGCCATTTGTTGGCGTAAAAGGCGGCCGTCGCCTGCGGGTCATTACCAATATGGGCGCGGCCAACCCGGTGGCAGCCGCCGTAGAAGTGCGGCGGGTTGCCAGTGAGTTGGGCCTGAACCTCAAGGTCGTGGCTGTGGTGGGTGATGACGTATTGAAAGGTTTGCAGCCCGAGTTGTTGTTGGATAACGGCCAGACTGTGGGTTCATTGGGGGCGCGGCTGATATCCGCGAACGCCTACCTGGGCGTCGACGGCATCCTTGAAGCCTTGCGCGCCGATGCCGACGTGGTGATCACCGGGCGCGTGGCCGACCCGTCGCTGTTTTTGGCGCCGCAGATGTTTGAGTTCGGCTGGGCTGCGCACGACTGGCAGCGCCTGGGGCGCGGCACGTTGGTCGGGCATTTGCTGGAATGCGCGGGGCAGGTCAGCGGCGGCTATTTTGCCGATCCCGGCTTCAAGGATGTGGATGACCTGGCACGTCTGGGTTTCCCGTTGGCCGAAATCGATGCCGAGGGCGAAGCTGTAATCACCAAGGTCGCAGGCACGGGCGGCCGGGTCAGCCGTGCAACGTGCACCGAGCAGTTGATCTACGAAGTACACGACCCTGCGGCTTACTTGACGCCGGACGTGACGGCAGACTTTTCCCAAGTGAGTTTTGTGGAGGAGGGCGTTGATCGCGTCCGCGCTCAAGGTGCTGACGGGCGCGCTCGGCCTGAACGGTTGAAAGTTAGCGTGGGTTACCTGGACGGATGGATTGGCGAAGGGCAGATGTCCTACGGCGGCCCGGGTGCTGTCGCACGGGCTGAGTTGGCGCGGGATATCGTACTCAAGCGCCTGGAACTGATGGGTGTGAAGATGCAAGACATACGCGCCGAGCTAATCGGCATGGATTCATTGCACGGCCCCCGCAGTAACGTCGAACCCTGGGAGGTGCGCCTGCGCGTGGCCGCCCGGTGTGAAGATCGCAGTGAGGCGGTGCGGGTCGGCAACGAAGTGGAAACCCTCTACACCAATGGCCCGTCGGGTGGCGGCGGCGCGAGTAAAAGCGTGCGCCAGGTGGTGGCGGTAGCCTCCTTGCTGCTGCCGCGCAGCGCGGTCAACCCGAGGATCGAAGCATGAAACTGCACACACTGGCCCATTCCCGTACCGGCGATAAGGGCGACACCTCGAACATCTCGATCATTGCCTACCGTGCCGAGGACTATCCGCTGCTGTGTGAACAGCTCACGCCCGAGCGCGTCGCCGGGTTTTTCGCCGGCTTGCGGGAGCCGGATGCAGCGCCAGTGCGGCGTTATGAATTGCCCAACGTGCAGGCGCTGAATTTCGTGCTGCCGGGGATCCTGCGCGGCGGCGTCACTCGCTCGCTGGCGCTGGACGCCCATGGCAAGTGCCTGGGCTCGGCCTTATTGGATCTGGACTTGGTAATACATAACTAATGTGGAAGCGGGCTTGCTCGCGAAGGCGTAGGGTCAGTCGATAGATTAATTGACTGATCCACCGCTTTCGCGAGCAAGCCCGCTCCCACATTGGATCTCCTGCAGCCGTTAGATCGCGGCAAACCGCTTGTCCAGATACTCAATGATCACCTTGGAGTCATACATCCAGGTGCTCTGGCCATTCTCCTCAATACGCAGGCACGGCACTTTGATCTTGCCGCCTTGCTCCAGCAGAGTCTGGCGGTCCTGCTCGTTGTTTTTCGCGTCCTTGAGCGCCACCGGTACATTCAGGCGGTGCAGGGTGCGGCGAGTCTTCACGCAAAACGGGCAGGCGTGGAACTGATACAGCGTCAGCTCCTTGGCCGCCGCGTTGACCTGTGCCTGTTGCTCGGCAGAACGCTGCTTTTTGCGTGGGCGGGTCAGGAAGTCGCCCGCGATGATGATGTGGCCGAGACCCACTCGAAGTGCTTTGACGAACATGGCTGAAAACCTCTTGCCCATGAAGAAGGGGCCGCAGCTTACCTGAATTTCGCGGGCGAAAAAAAACCGGCGATGAACGCCGGCTTTTTCCTACACAGCCTGTTACTTGATCAGGCTGAGGAATTCGCTGCGGGTGGCCGCGTTTTCGCGGAACTCACCCAGCATCACCGACGTGATCATCGACGAATTCTGTTTCTCCACACCGCGCATCATCATGCACATGTGCTTGGCTTCGATCACCACTGCCACGCCCAGGGCGCCGGTCACTTGCAACACGGCATCGGCGATCTGGCGGCTGAGGTTTTCCTGGATCTGCAGGCGACGTGCATACATGTCGACAATCCGCGCGACCTTGGACAGGCCCAGCACTTTGCCGCTCGGGATATACGCCACATGCGCCTTGCCGATAAACGGCAGCAGGTGGTGTTCGCACAGCGAGTACAACTCGATGTCCTTGACCAGCACCATTTCGCTGTTGTCGGAGCTGAACAAGGCACCGTTGGTGACCTCTTCCAGTGTCTGTTCATAGCCGCGGCAAAGGTACTGCATCGCCTTGGCGGCACGCTTTGGCGTGTCGAGCAGGCCCTCGCGGGAAACGTCCTCGCCGAGCTGGCCGAGGATCGCGGTATAGTTTTGTTCCAATGTCACAGGACTGTTTCCGTATGGGTTTCAGAACGGTACGGTGTATGCCTGTACCAATGTGAAGCGTTGCCCTGCCCGCAGGAGCGGCGGGTGATGTGGCGCACATAGTAGCGTAGGTAGGCCGACAGTTGTATTCCCAGGCGATAGCGATGTTAGAGTCGGCCTCCGTTGAGGAGGACGTAATGACCCCGCTGGAGCGAAGCATTTCTGAGCGCGCACTGATCTTTGCCAAGGCAAATCGAACCAGGATTGCACGTGAGCTGGCGTGCCTGGCTAATTACCCGGGCGAAAATTATCCGGTCTCGGTATTCATGGCGGGTTCTCCCGGCGCGGGCAAGACAGAAGTCTCAAAATCATTTATTCGTTTGATGGAGGAGGGGGGATCCCGTGCGTTACGTATCGACCCTGATGATTTCAGGGAATACTTTCCTGAGTATACGGGACGAAACTCCAGCCTTTTTCAGCGTGCCGTAACCGCTATGGTAGAGCGGACTGTCGACTTGGTTTATCAGCAGCGCCAGTCCTTCTTGTTGGATGGAACACTGGCGAATTTTGCCGTGGCTCGAAAAAACATCCAGCGAGCCCTTGATAAGGAAAACAGGTCTGTACAAGTTATCTACGTTTACCAGAAGCCTGAACTGGCTTGGGAGTTCGTGTTGGCACGTGAAGCCGTTGAGGGTCGAAATATTCCGTGCAAAGAGTTCATTCGCCAATTTTATGCATCAAAAGCGACGGTATGCCGCTTGAAACGTGAATTTCTCGGGGCGTTGCAAGTCGATGTTCTTATCAAGGACACCGACGCAGGAGAGTCGCAGGTTGGTATCGACCTATCGGCTGATGAAATTGACGAACTCGTCAGGCAGCCCTACCATCCTGATCAGCTTGAGCAAATTTTGATCGGAGTAGCCTTATGAAAGGCGAAGTTAAGGAAGTCATAGAGAAGTATTCATCGACGACCATGTCAGATTTCTTTCGAAGTGGTTCCGTGGAAGAACGACGTGCGGTGTATCGATGCGCTGCCGACACCGCGATTACGTTGCAGAAGGCAATGATCTCGCAAGCGAGAGAGAAAAAAGCGAAAGAGCATTTCGACGACTGAAGCGATGATGCCCGATAGCCCAGCTTGTTTGCTGGGCTTTTTTTGCTTACTCGTCACGCCCTTCCATCATGGTGCGCTTGAGCATCACATACACCGCACCGGCGCCGCCGTGGCGGGCCTGGCAAGAGGTAAAGCCGAGTACCTGGGCATGCTGGCGCAGCCAGGTGTTGACGTGGCTCTTGATCATGGGGCGCTTGCCGTCCAGGCGCACGGCCTTGCCGTGGGTGACGCGCACGCAGCGGATTTCGAACTTGGTCGCTTCGGCGAGGAAGGCCCAGAGGGTTTCGCGGGCTTTTTCCACGTTCATGCCGTGCAGGTCGAGGCTGCCTTCGAACGGAATCTGGCCGATCTTGAGCTTGCGCATCTGGCTTTCCTGCACGCCGTCGCGGGCCCACATCAGCTCATCTTCCGGGCCTACGTCGATCACGAACTGGTCCGACAGGCCGTCCACGGTGGTGGCGTCGGTGCGCACGGTCGCGGCCTGGCGCAGCTTGGCGATCTGCGCCCGGTCGGCCTTGGGTTTGCCGGTGTCGGCACGATCGTGCTTGATCGGCTTGACGCCGCGCAGCTCGTTTTTGAACAGGGAAAAATCGTCGTCTTGCATGTCAGCCTCCGCGAAGGGCGGGCAGTTTACCTAAATCGCGGCGGCCAGGGCGCAGGAAACGCTATCCAAGCGCCATCAGTCGTGCTTTTTCATCAAGTGCGAAGCGATGTTCAGTGACAGCGGCTGACGCATTTTCCGACGGCTGCGACGCCACAACCACACGCCGAACCACAGCACCAGCAGCCCGATTACCAACAGGATAGCCGAGCCACCGGGGCTGGCATTCAACTCGCCAAGGGCCGGCGAATGACCAAACAGGCCGGCGCCACCAGCGCCGGCCAACAGCAAACCTACAATGGCCAGCAACGCGGCAAAGCCGGCTACCAGGCGCAGACGCCAATTGCTCGGGCCCTTGGGGCGCAAGCGACGAGCGTCAAAACCATCGGATATCTTCATTCCGACCTTTCCTCCAGGGTATCGGCCCTTCGACCGGAAGATACACAGGTTGTTCCGGCAGCAGCGGTAAATGCGCCAAATGAGAGGGCTTTGCGGATGAGCGGGGCAATAAATACGCCGCTCATCTCGAGGACGATCAGATCAGATCTTTGGTCAAGGCGAGGGTGGCGAAGTTGTCGGCCATGATGGCCATTTCAGTTTGCTGTACGTGCTCGGCGCTCAGGATGCCACCTTTGTAAGGCAGGTCACGGGTGGCGCAGGCGTCTTCCACCAGGGTGCAGCGAAAGCCCAGATTCTTGGCGGCACGCACGGTGGTGCTGACGCTGGAGTGGCTCATGAAACCGCAGACGATCAAGTCCAGGGAGCCGAGGTCTTGCAGGTGTTTTTCAAGGCCGGTGCCGTGGAATGCGCTGGGCAGCAGTTTGCCGATGATGGTTTCATCGCCCTGGGGTTCCAGGCCGGGAATGAACTCGCCGCGTTCGCCCTGCGGGTCGAACAGGCCACCGACGGTGCCCAGGTGACGCACATGCACAATCGGGCGCCCGGCGTTGCGTGCCGCCGCGACCAACTGCTTGATGTTGTCGACCGCCGTGTCCATGCCGGACAGGGCGAGTGGGCCACTGAGGTATTCCTTCTGGGCGTCGATGATCACGAGGGTCGCATGGTTCAGGTTGGCTGCTGCGTAACCGCGACCGCTGAGTTGAAACATCGTCTTTGGAACGGACATTCTGGGGCTCCTGTGAGGGGGGCTTTTGTCACATTGTCCACTGGCTGAGCGGTTCTGTGAATCGCTACCATCGTAAGGTACGCCGTTGTTGACGTGCAGCCATGTCAAGAGGTGGACTTGTTTGGCGCAATGATGGCAATTTGGATGAATTCCGACGGATGGCGAGCGGTTTTTCGTACATCGTCGGTACAGGTGAAGGCTGTTAGAATCGCCAGTCGTTTTTTCCAGGAGCTTGCCCCCGTGATTACCTCCCGCCTGCGCACGTTGCGCGACCACATCCGTTGGGCTGTCAGCCGTTTCCATGGGGAAGACCTGTTTTTCGGGCATGGCACCGACAACGCCTGGGACGAAGCCCGGCAATTGGTGCTCGGCGCCTTGCACCTGCCTTGGGAAATTGCCGACAGTTACCTGGACTGCAACCTCGAAGAAGAGGAAGTCGCCCATGTGCAGCGCTTGCTGCACAAACGCATTCATGAGCGCGTACCGACCGCCTACCTGTTGAAGGAAGCCTGGTTCTGCGGCATGTCGTTTATCGTCGACGAGCGCGTGTTGATCCCGCGTTCACCGATTGGCGAACTGATCGAAAACCGCTTCGAGCCGTGGCTGGCCCAGCCGCCGGCGCGCATCCTCGACCTGTGCACCGGCTCCGGTTGCATCGGCATCGCCTGTGCCTACGAGTTCCAGGACGCTGAAGTGGTACTGGGCGACCTGTCCTTCGAAGCCTTGGAAGTGGCCAACCAGAACATTGAGCGTCATGGTGTCGATGAGCGCGTCTACACCGTGCAGGGTGACGGCTTCGACGGTCTGCCGGGCCAGCGTTTTGACTTGATCGTCTCTAATCCGCCGTACGTAGATGCCGAAGATTTCGCCGACATGCCGGACGAATACCAGCACGAGCCGGAATTGGGTCTGGCCTGCGGCGACGATGGTTTAAACCTGGTGCGGCGCATGCTGGCCGAGGCCGCCGACCACCTGACCGAGAAGGGCTTGCTGATTGTTGAGGTCGGTAACAGCCAGGTACACGTCGAAGCGCTGTACCCGGAAGTCGACTTTGCCTGGCTGGACTTCCAGCGCGGTGGGCACGGTGTGTTCATGTTGACGGCTGAGCAGTGCCGGGCGCATCAGGCGGTGTTTGCGGCGCGGGTTTAAGCCGAACACACGGTAGGAACGCGGTCAGTGTGGGAGCTGGCTTGCCTGCGTTCGGCTATCGTGGTTAACGGGGCGCCTCAGATCAAAAGCAGATCAAGATCAAGATCTACAGCACGGCGGCCTGAAAGCCGACCTGAGTGGTTGAAGCAAGAGCCAGGTCAAGTGCGAAGCAAAAGCCTTTCTATCTGATGCAACACAGTCTAAATGTGGGAGCGGGCTTGCTCGCGAATGCGGTGGGTCAGTCAATTTATCTGTAACTGCCCCAC
>NZ_CBFHAZ010000161.1:0-9327 GCF_965653655.1 Pseudomonas onubensis
CGAAAGCGGTGTGTCAGCCAAATCTCTTCTAACTGACACACCGCTTTCGCGAGCAAGCCCGCTCCCACAGTTGGAGGGGGGTGTACCTGCTGGTACTGAGGAAATTTCCGACAAGGTTTTCGGGTTGCCCCTAGGAACCGGGCTCCCTAGTCTCCGTACACCGCTGCAAATGCAGTGGTCGGGCGTCGCGGCCCGGTTTACAACGGAGTAAAAGCACCATCTCCCTTTCAGTCGACGCTTTTTTATCGTCTACTGTGTGGCGCTATGGCGGCTGTGCGCGGGATACCTTCGGGTATGCCGGGTTGCTCCTTGACCGGTCCGCGAACCTGCGTACAGCTGCCACCCTCCATCGCGTCGCGGCGATCAGTGGCGGCTCCACTTTCGTAAGGAGCTTCACAATGATCAAACCCACCCCAAATCCCCCACCCAGCGTAATCCTCACCCTTATCGACGGCATCAGCACCGAAGACCTGCTGGTCAACCTCACCGAAAACCTGGCCTCCGCCCACGCCCTGACCTGCGATTTCGCCTTTGACCTGGAGGGTACACAGCGAGAAGGTGCGCTGGGTATTGCGCAGCTGATTGAGGTGGGACGGTTGTTGGCTGAGCGACTGCTGGATGACAGAGCGCCGTCACCAGAGGCAGAACCTGCTTGAATGATCGTGATGATCGTTCCCACGCTCTGCGTGGGAATGCAGCCAGGGACGCTCCGCGTCCCGACTTGAGCCCTGCGCAACGGTGACGCAGAGCGTCACAGGAGGCATTCCCACGCGGGAGCGTGGGAACGATCTTCATAAGGGTTGGATGTTGGACGCTTGCTTGCCTTTGGGCCCTGTCGTTACGTCATAGCTGACTTTTTGGTTCTCTTGCAGAGATTTGAACCCAGCACTCTGAATCGCTGAAAAATGCGCAAAAAGATCCTCGCTACCATCATCCGGGGTAATAAAACCAAACCCCTTTGTGTCGTTAAACCACTTCACAGTACCCGTCGCCATAACCCTTCTCCTGACATTGCGCTCAAAAATCTCGTTAGATAAGCCTGATACCAAACGCAAACACACCCTGTGGCCGATGAATCCTGGCGAACTGTACCCGCTGGCCTTCTCTCCACCGTGTACACGCCGAACTCAAGCGGTCCAAACACACCGGCTCATCATCGCCATCCAACGCAATCAGCCCTTCACCGGTCTTGCGGTTATAAACCTTGATCGTCCCCGTTACCGCTTCCATCGCCCTTCCCCTGCATCTCGTTACTACTTGCGTACAGTGTCTGGCACCATAAAACCGCGGGAACGCAAAACTGGCTACTGTCAGAGTTGACAGGTAGCCGGGGATTAACGACCAGTGGTAGTGATTGTTTGCTGAGCAGGCGGGGGATTACTTTTTTCGCTTGCGGGATTTTCGCGCCTTGGGCGGCGTATCGATTTCGCCGCAGGGATTACCCGCTGCCTGAACGGGTACCGCGTTGCCTTCGCGGTCGCGGGCGACAAAACCAATGCCCTTGACGGCGTCAAACCACCTGACCGTAGCCCTGTCCATGACCGCTCTCCCGAGCCGCGCATGACGGCGCACCTCGCCGCTCTATGTAACAGTGAAGGCGGTGCAATGGATACTGTCAAAGTTGACAGGTAAGGCTGCACTTTAGACAGATGGTAGCGCTGGTTGTTATGCCGCCAAGGGCTCCGCCCGCCATGCCTGCCCCGCAGCCAGTCCGGCAAGTTCGGACAAGGGAGCAACCGAAGGGGTTGCCCAAGCAGGGTGCGGAGCTTCAAGGCTGGTGTTCAAACGTTCCGATTCTCATCTACGAGGTGTCAGCGCTTGGTAGGTCGTATCAGTTTGAAATAGTCATGGTCTTGTTCCAGAACAGCTTTGTAACCGGCGCCTGCTTTGAGGGGAATCCTTACACTTTTGAAAATATCATCCCATTGGGCAAATGCGGCTAGCGTTTGCTCAATGTAGTCGTTCGGCTTGAGGTACTTGTAGTCTGCACACAGCTCCTGAATCAGCCTCCGGGTTGCCTTCCCTCGACCGTTATATGCCGTTGTGTGTTCACCCCGAGCCTCCGCGAAAGTCAGGTCGTATGCCGGCGCGAGCGTCCACCTTGCTTCGTCGCCAGGCTTCTCTGGCTCACGCCCGATGAACGCGAAGTTCTTGGTGTGATCGTCGTAGTTGTGAAACAGTGCATTGAAAACCATCACCCTGGCCATTTTTTCGACTTCTGCGGCACTACGCGTCAGCATGTTTGTGAGCTTCAGTAACCCGCTGTAGTCCATGGATGGCAGTTTGTACGCAGCGTACATAAGCGCAGAAACCGTGATCATGTGAAGCTTTTTATCGCCCTGCCGGTCAAAGCGCTTTGTTGCGAAGAAGCCCTCGCGACTACCGTCATGCGTGGTCATGTTCAGGACAGTCGACTCAGCC
Organism: Pseudomonas onubensis; assembly: GCF_965653655.1. NCBI lineage: Bacteria > Pseudomonadati > Pseudomonadota > Gammaproteobacteria > Pseudomonadales > Pseudomonadaceae > Pseudomonas > Pseudomonas onubensis. The sequence goes on from NZ_CBFHAZ010000161.1 coordinate 2,422, forward strand.
ATTTCGACACCTGCGTCCCTGGCCATCAGGTAGTAAGCATACTCAATTGCGCCGGTTTCGACCGGCTCATCTGGTGCCCTGAATTTGACTATCCAGTGATCATAGCCCGGCAGAATTGGCCCAAAAGCGGACCTTGCATGCTGCCCATCAGGAGACATTGCGACAATCGCTTTAGGGCGGGCACCACCAGGCGATCCCCCTGCAAGCCTGAGCTTGGTAAGCACTGCCGAAGTGTCTCCTGACAGGACTTCCACGGAGTTCTCGAAGAGCTCTGCAAGGTTAATTGTCCCCCTCAGCTCTCCTCTTTCCGCTTTTGGATGGTACTCAAATGCTCCCATGGCTCTGTCGCCCATGTAAGCGAGCCGATCCAGGGCAGTCACTGTGTAAGCAGTTCCCTCACCGAATGTGGCATTAAGGAATCTGTCCATCAGCAGCATGCCCCAGCCGTCTGGAAGAGAGTCCGCAAAGGGGCCGTGCAATCCTTCGAACAGTTCAGGAGCACGAGCAAGCTGGGGTTTGTCGTCAAACTTCATCGTGAACGGCGACAGGTTGAAGCCTGTAGCGAGCCATACCGGGTCGTAAGTGAAAAAAATCCCAACCCCCTCCTCCCTGTACAGATCACCGACTTTCACACCGCTTTTGGTGACCTCAAGGGATTCGAAACGCTTCAGCTTCGGATAATCCTGGCGCGGTTTCATTTAGTACCCCGTTTGCGCTTTGAGTTTTTCAGCTCTGTGAGGGAGTTCGGCTGCGAAGGTTTAAACAGAGTCGTTAGCGGAGTCAGCTCATCGAGCGCGGTGGCGAGCAGAATCATCGATTCGAGAGTAATAGAACCTGCAGTCTCGAACCGCTGGATCGACGACTCCGATACCCCTGAAAGCTCTGCCAAGGTCTTCCTCGTGAGGTTTTTCGATAGCCGTAGCTTTTTTGCATTTTTCCCCACATCGCGAGCGATCTCTGCGGGGGAGCTGAGCAAATGCATGAAGGACATGGCAGGCCTCGTTTAATTTTTACTAATGGCTAAATCTGACTTATTAATGGCATAAAAGCAGCATTATTAGTCAGTTTTGACCATTATAGCGCTATCGGCGTGCGCGAGGAAAAATCATATACCTTGCTAACAGTCAGATATGACTATTTATATGGAACAATTCGCGTTAATAGGTCAGTTATGACTAATTATATCTTCCATGCGCACAACTCAAATTTTGGTTGTCCGTCAGGCTCCGTATCCATTGGGGTTTAGATCATGCGCCGAACGGCGCGCTGCAAGCTCGGCGCACGGGCAGGAAAAAACGCAAGGTCGGAGCCGGGCTTGCCCGCGATGGCGTCGGTGCAGGACGACTCAGGAATCGCGGCGCAACTCCGGCGGAATCGGCAGGTCTTTGAGCGGGTCCGGCCGTTTGCCCTTGCCCGCACGGTATTGGCGGATCTGGTACACGTAGGCCAACACCTGCGCCACCGCCAGGTACAGGCCAGCGGGGATTTCCTGGTCGAGGTCGGTGGAGTAGAAGATCGACCGCGCCAACTCCGGCGATTCCAGCAGCAGAATGTCGTTGGCCACGGCGATTTCGCGGATTTTGAGCGCGGTAAAGTCGCTGCCCTTGGCCAGCAGCATCGGCGCGCCGCCCTTCTCCGGGTCGTACTTGAGCGCCACTGCGTAGTGGGTCGGGTTGGTGATGACCACGTCGGCCTCCGGCACCGCCGCCATCATCTTGCGCTGGGACATTTCCCGTTGCAGTTGGCGAATCCGCTGTTTGACCTCGGGGCGGCCTTCCTGGTCTTTGTGTTCGTCGCGCACCTCCTGCTTGGTCATCAGCAGCTTCTTGTGGCTTTCCCACAGCTGGATCGGCGCATCCACCGCCGCGATGATGATCAGCCCGCAGGCCATCCACAGTGAACTCCAGCCCACCACTTGCACGCTGTGAATAATTGCCGATTCCAGCGGTTCATGGGCGATGCGCAGCAAGTCGTCGATGTCGGACGACAGCACCGTCAACGCCACAAACAAAATCAAAATGAATTTCGCCAGCGCCTTGAGCAGTTCCACCAGCGCCTTGGTGGAAAACATACGCTTAAGCCCAGGCCCAGGGTTCATGCGGCTGAACTTGGGCGCCATGCTGCCGGCGGCAAACAGCCAGCCGCCGAGGGACACCGGCCCGATCAGCGCCGCCAGCAACAGGGTGATAAGCACCGGCTGCACCGCCAGAATCGCGATCTTGCCCGAGTGCAGCAGGTACTGGCCCATGGCGCCGGGACTCAGCAGCACTTCGCGCGGCAGTGAGAAATTGAGCTTCATCAGCTCCATCAGGTCCAGCGCCAGGCCGCCGCCGTAAATCAGCAGGCCACCGGCACCGGCGAGCATCACCGCCAGGGTGTTGAGTTCTTTGGAGCGGGCAATCTCGCCCTTTTCCCTGGAGTCCTTTTTACGTTTCTCCGTGGGGTCTTCTGTTTTGTCCTGGCCACTCTCGCTCTCGGCCATGGCTCAACGCGCCCGTGCCAGGTCACGTAAGAACTGCAAGGCATCGGTGGCCAGCGGTTGATACTGATTGAGAATGTCGGCCATGCCGATCCAGAAAATCCCCATGCCCAACACCAGGGTCAGCGGGAAACCAATCGAGAAAATGTTCAGTTGCGGTGCCGCGCGGGTCATCACGCCAAACGCGATGTTGACCACCAGCAGCGCAGTAATCGCCGGCAACACCAGCAACAACGACGCGCCGAGCACCCAACTCATGCGCCCAACCAATTCCCAGAAGTGATTGACCACCAGCCCCGAGCCCACCGGCAAGGTGGTGAAGCTTTCAGTCAGTACCTCGAACACCACCAGGTGGCCATTCATCGCCAGGAAGATCAAGGTCACCAGCATGGTCAGGAACTGCCCGATCACCGCCACCGACACGCCGTTGGTGGGGTCGACCATGGACGCGAAGCCCATGCCCATCTGGATCGAGATGATTTGCCCGGCGATCACAAAGGCCTGGAAGAACAGCGTGAGGGAAAAGCCCATCAGCGCGCCGATCAATATCTGCTCGGCAATCAGCAATAACGCGCTGAGGTCCAGGGCATTCACCGGCGGCATCGGCGGCAAGCCGGGCACGATGACGATGGTAATGGCGAAGGCAAAATACAGGCGGATGCGCCTCGGCACCAAGGTGGTCCCGAACACCGGCATGGTCATCAGCACCGCCGTGACGCGGAACATTGGCAGGATAAAAGACGCCACCCAGGTGCTGATCTGGGTGTCGGTCAAGGCCAGTACCGATTGCATCCGGTCAGCCGATCAACTGCGGAATACTGCCGTACAGCTGCAGGATGTATTCCATAAAGGTTTGCACCAGCCACGGGCCGGCGACGATCAGGGTGATCAGCATCACCAGCAAACGCGGGAGGAAGCTCAAGGTCTGTTCGTTGATCTGGGTCGCGGCCTGAAACATCGCCACCAGCAGGCCCACCAACAGGCTCGGCACCACCAGCACGGCGACCATCATGGTGGTCAGCCACAGCGCTTCACGAAACAGGTCGACCGCTACTTCTGGCGTCATGTCGCTACACCCCGCCGAAACTGCTGGCCAGGGTGCCGATAATCAGCGCCCAGCCGTCCACCAGCACAAACAGCATGATCTTGAACGGCAACGAAATGATCAGCGGCGACAGCATCATCATACCCATGGCCATCAGCACGCTCGCCACCACCAGGTCGATGATCAGGAACGGGATAAAGATCATGAAGCCGATCTGAAACGCGGTTTTCAACTCGGAGGTGACGAACGCCGGCACCAGGATGGTCAATGGCGCCTGATCCGGCGTGGCAATGTCGGTGCGCTTGGACAGGCGCATAAACAGCTCAAGGTCGCTGGAGCGGGTTTGCGACAACATGAAGTCCTTGATCGGGCCCTGGGCCTTGTCGATCGCGTCCTGGGCCGTGAGTTTCTCGGCCAGGTAGGGTTGCAAGGCTTGCTGGTTCACCTTGTCGAACACCGGCGCCATGATGAACAGCGTCAAAAACAGCGCCATGCCGGTGAGGATCTGGTTCGACGGTGTCTGCTGCAGGCCCAGGGCCTGACGCAGAATCGAGAACACGATGATGATCCGCGTGAAGCTGGTCATGAGCATGACAAACGCCGGGATAAAACTCAGCGCGGTCATGATCAGCAAAATCTGCAGGCTGACCGAATATTCCTGGGCGCCGGCGGCGTTGGTGCCCAGGGTAATCGCCGGGATCGACAACGGGTCGGCCGCAAACGCCAAAGGCGCGGCCAGCAACAGCATGAGCGTCAATAAAACGCGCATTACTTCTTATCCTTCTGATCCTTGCCCAGCAACTCCATCAGGCGCTGGGCGAATTCCGGCGTGGCGGCCTCGGTCTTGGTGGCTTCCACCGGCGTCTTGAGCACGTGCAACGGGGTGATGCGACCGGGCGTGATGCCGAGCAGGATCTGCTCCTCGCCCACCTGCACCAGCACCAGCCGATCACGCGGGCCGAGGGCGCGCGAGCCGATCATCTCGATCACCTGGGCATTGCCCGGCCCGATGCGCTGCACGCGGCGCATCAACCAGGCCAACACGAAGATCAGGCCGACCACCAGCAACAGGCCGAGCACCAGCTGGGTCAATTGCCCGCCGATACCACTGCTGACCGCGGGGGCCGCAGCCGCCGCTTGGGCGACCGGCTCAGCCGCCAAGGCGCTCAATGGCAGCGCCAGAAACAGTCCCGCCATCGAATACTTCATCTCAGCGCAACTTCTTGATGCGTTCGCTTGGGCTGATCACGTCCGTCAGGCGGATGCCGAACTTCTCGTTGACCACCACCACCTCGCCATGGGCGATCAGGGTGCCGTTGACCAGCACGTCCAGCGGCTCACCGGCCAGGCGGTCGAGTTCGATCACCGAACCCTGGTTGAGTTGCAGCAGGTTGCGGATGTTGATTTCGGTGCTGCCGACTTCCATGGAGATCGACACCGGAATGTCGAGGATCACATCCAGGTTCGGGCCGTCGAGGGTGACCGGGTCGTTGTTTTTCGGCACGCTGCCGAATTCTTCCATCGGCAGGCGCTTGCCGGCCGGCGCACTGGCGGCGTCGGCGGCCAGCAGCGCATCGATGTCGTCCTGGCCGACATCGCCGGTTTCTTCCAGGGCCGCAGCCCATTCGTCAGCCAGCGCCTGGTCTTCGGCGGAAGTGTTTTCGTGTTCGGTAGCCATTACATGTCCTCGGCGCAGCAAAAATTCATCGGTAGAAGGGGCAGATCAGCGACGGTTGATCGGTTCGATCACTTGCAACGCCAGGTTGCCCTTGTGGGAACCGAGCTTGACCTTGAACGACGGCACGCCGTTGGCGCGCATGATCAGCTCTTCCGGCAGTTCCACAGGGATCACGTCCCCCGGTTGCATGTGCAAAATATCGCGCAAACGCAGCTGGCGACGGGCCACAGTGGCGCTTAAAGGCACGTCGACGTCCAGCAGGTCTTCGCGCAGGGCCTTGACCCAGCGCTCGTCCTGGTCGTCGAGGTCGGACTGGAAACCGGCGTCGAGCATTTCGCGCACCGGCTCGATCATCGAGTACGGCATGGTCACGTGCAGGTCGCCGCCGCCGCCATCGAGTTCGATGTGGAAAGTGGACACCACAATGGCTTCGCTGGGGCCGACGATGTTGGCCATGGCCGGGTTCACTTCCGAGTTGATGTACTCGAAATTGACTTCCATGATCGCCTGCCAGGCTTCCTTCAAGTCGATGAAGGCTTGCTCCAGCACCATGCGCACCACACGCAGTTCGGTGGGGGTGAATTCACGCCCTTCGATCTTGGCGTGACGGCCGTCGCCGCCGAAGAAGTTGTCCACCAGCTTGAACACCAGTTTGGCGTCGAGGATGAACAGCGCGGTGCCGCGCAGCGGTTTGATCTTGACCAGGTTGAGGCTGGTGGGCACGTACAGCGAATGCACGTATTCACCGAACTTCATCACCTGCACGCCGCCCACCGCCACGTCCGCCGAACGGCGCAGCATGTTGAACATGCTGATACGGGTGTAGCGGGCGAAACGCTCGTTGATCATTTCCAGGGTCGGCATGCGCCCACGGACGATGCGATCCTGGCTGGTGAGGTCATAACTTTTGACGCTGCCGGGTTCGGCAGCCATTTCGGTCTGTACCAGACCATCGTCGACGCCATGCAGCAGCGCGTCGATTTCATCCTGGGACAGCAGGTCTTGCACGGCCATGTCGTGATCCTACTGCAATACGAAGTTAGTGAAGAGCGCCTGCTCGACCACGACTTTACCGAGCTCTTTCTGGGCCACTTCCTGCACGCTGGCAGTGACCTTCTGGCGCAGCATTTCCTGGCCGACCGGGGTGGCCAGGCTGTCGAAGCTCTGGCCGGAGAACAGCATCACCAGGTTATTGCGGATCACCGGCATGTGCACTTTAAGCGCATCCAGGTCCGCTTGGTTACGCGCCAGCAAGGTGATGCTCACCTGCAGGTAGCGTTGACGGCCGTTCTGATTGTAGTTGGCGACAAAGGCCGGCAGCATCGGCTCGAAGATTGCCGGTTGCTTGACGTTAGTGGCGGTTTCGGCGGCGGGGGCCGGTTTGCTCGCGCTGCTGTGCATGATGTACCACGTGCCGCCAATCGAGGCGCCAATGGCCAGGAGCAGGCCCAGCACAATCAGCAGGATCAGCTTGAGCTTGCCTTTGCCTGCGGGTGGGGTTGCTGCTGCGTCGTCACTCTTCGCCATGCCAATAATCCGTCACTATTCGGGGATTCATAGATCTACGGGAAGGCAAGAGCAAGTGTTATGCCAGAGTTGTCTGGCAAGCCGGGCGCAAAACAAATGTGGGAGCGGGCTTGCTCGCGAATGCGGTGGATCAGTTAATGAATCTGTTGACTGACACACCGCATTCGCGAGCAAGCC
>NZ_CBFHAZ010000162.1:0-9029 GCF_965653655.1 Pseudomonas onubensis
CGGTGTATCAGTCGCCAGATGTATAGACTGAACTACCGCATTCGCGAGCAAGCCCGCTCCCACATTAATTCCTGGTCCAACCTATAGGTTACCGCGTGGGCTATCATTGGCACTTTCCCCAAATGATTGACTGCCATGACTGCCGACACCGCTACCTTGCTCGATGCTTTTGAAGACTGCCAGATGGTCGAAATTGATGGGCTGCACACCTTTGATTTCAGCCTGGATGACCAGAAACTGTTGATCATTTGCATGGACGGTCGCGCCGAAAAGCGCTGGAGTTTCAGCCTGGAGCAAGTCAATGCGGCAGTCTTTGATCCAACCTTGCAAAGCTGGACCCTTACCGGTGACTCGGGCGAGCATCGCCTGGTCTGCATGAGCGGCGTCACCGGCAACAATAATGACGAGGACGAAGCAGATGATGATGCGTAAATTCTGGCCCCTGCTGATGGCGGGCAGTGTCGGTGCGATGTCGGTGCAAGCCGCGCCGGCCGACACCTATGAACTGCTGGTGGGCAGCTACACCGCCGGCACCAGCGAAGGTATTTACCGCCTGCAGTTTGACAGCCGCACCGGCCAGTTCAATGGCAAGCCGGTGCTGGCGGCCAAGGCGGCCAACCCCTCGTGGCTGACGATCTCCAAAGACCAGAAGCACCTGTTTGTGGTCAACGAGAACGGCCCAGGGCAAAAAGACCCGGTCGGCCGCGTCAGCAGCTACAGCATCGACCCGCACAGTCATCAGCTCAGCCTGATCAACCAGGTGCAGAGCCTGGGCAACGAACCGACCCATTCCAGCCTGGCTGCTGATGGCCGTTACCTGTTTGTCGCCAACTATTCGGTACTGGAAGATCCGGGCGGCAGCCTGGCCGTGCTGCCGGTGGACGCCAGTGGCAAGCTGTCGGCGCCGGTGCAGTTGAGCGGCCACCCGGCCAGCCGCGTGAACCCGGAGCGTCAGGCCTCCAACCACGTGCATTCGGTGGTGTCGTCGCCGGATGGCAAGTATGTGTTTGTGCAGGACCTGGGCGCCGACAAGGTGTTTGCCTACCACTACGACCCCAAGGCCAACCACGAACTGCCCTTGACCGCGGCCGATCCGGCCTTTGTGCAATTGCCACCAGGCAGCGGGCCGCGTCACCTGTTGTTCAGCGCTGATGGCAAGCATGCCTGGCTGACCACCGAGATGAGTGCACAGGTCGCGGTCTACGATTACAAGGATGGCAAGCTCAGCCAGACCCAGCTGGTGGACTTTGCTGCGGGCCAACCGGTTTCGGACAAGGCCGGCGCCGCCGTACACGCCTCAAGCGACGGTAAATTCCTGTACGTGAGCAACCGCGGTACCGCCAATCAGATGCTGGTATTCAGCATTGACCCGGCCACCGCGCACCTCAAGGAACTGCAACGCCGTTCCGTGGAAGGCGACCACCCGCGCGAATTCAGCCTGGACCCGAGCGGCAAGTTTTTGCTGATCGCCAACCAGAAAAGCAATGAAATCGTGGTGGTTGAACGCGACCCCAAGAGCGGCCTGCTAGGCAAAACCGTGCAGAAATTGCCGATCGATGCCCCCAGCGACCTCAAGTTCCTGGTGCGTCAATAAGCCACAGGCCCCGCAGTGCGGGGCCTGAGCCTTTGTATTAATTGTATTAATAGCGGCTACTGTTTCAAAGCATTTCTAAGGTTTAACCCTCGGGCGTAAGTTTGGTTCCAAGGCCTTCCCAGGCCACCTAACCAAACGAACACAAGGGTTACCGCCATGAACTTGAACCTCTTCTCCATCATCGCCGCTTCCGCTGTTTCCGCCACCGTGGCCTTGCCTGCCGCCGCCAGCGTGGAAGTTTCCGGCAAAAAATCCAGCACCACGGCTTACACCCAGAAATACCTGCAACAAAGCGCCAACTTCTATGCCGCACTGGATCACAAAGCCCAGCACTGAGCTTGAGCCAAGCGACGGTCAAATTTGGGAGCTGGCTTGCACTAATGCGAGTCAGTTAAGACATCACCGGTAACTGTGGCGAGGGAGCTTGCTCCCGTTGGACTGCGTAGCAGTCCCATTTTTGGGGCCGCTTCGCGGCCCAGCGGGAGCAAGCTCCCTCGCCACAGGTCGCTGGTTGTCAGTTCTAGCTTTTAACTGACTGGCATTAGGGTTCCCACATTTTGATTTGCGTGCAGCTTTAGGGTTTTGCCATCACCGCCACAAACAGCGGCGATTCCAGAAAGCGTTGTAGCCAATGCTGCAGGCGCTTGTACGGCGTCTGCGCAAACCACTCGCGATCCACATGCGCAAACTGGCGCACAAACGGCGCCAGTGCCGCATCGGCCAGGCTCAAATGCTCGGCCAGCAAGTAGTCATTTCCCGCCAGCAAACCTTCCAGCGTGTGCAAAAACACCTCGCCCTCAGCCCGATAATGTTCCATCGGCTGCTCCGGGTAGCGCTCGGCGTACTTGTATCGATTCAAATGATGTTTGAACACTTGGTCATTCTCGGCAATCAATGCCTGAACCCTCGGGTCGCCCTGTACCAACCAATCATCAGGGTCGTGCTGCGCCAGTGCCCATTGCATGATCTCCAGGCTTTCCTCGATCACCCGGCCGTTCACACACAGCACCGGCACCGTGCCTTTGGGCGACAGCGCAAGCATCTCGGCCGGCTTGGCCTTGAGGCTCACTTCGATGATGTGCACGGGCACGCCCGAGTAGCGCAAGGCCAGGCGTGCCCGCATCGCATACGGGCAGCGCCGAAACGAATACAGCAACGCCTCGCTCACTTGACCTCCAGCGTGCTCAAACCATTGCCCTGGCGCTTGACCTGGATCTGCACCGGAATGCGCTCATGCATTTCCTGCACGTGGGAGATCACTGCCACCTTGCGGCCCTGGGCCTGCAAGCCGTCCAGTGCGTCCATCGCCAACTGCAGCGATTCGGGGTCCAGGCTGCCAAAACCTTCGTCGATAAACAGCGACTCGATCTTCAAGGTGCTGGACGCCATCGAGGCCAGCCCCAACGCCAACGCCAGCGACACCAGGAACGTCTCGCCACCCGACAGCGAATGCACCGAGCGCAATTCGTCGCCCATCTCTGTGTCCATCACCAGCAACCCCAACATGCTGCCGCCGCGCTTGAGGCGATAACGCCGCACCAGCTGGCGCAACTGCACGTTGGCGTGGTGTACCAGCAGGTCGAGGTTGTAGGCCTGGGCGATCTTGCGGAACGTGTCGCCGGTGGCCGAGCCGATCAGCGCATTCAGGCGTGCCCAGCGCTGCCACTCGTCATAGGCCTTGGCGATATGCTCGCCCAGTACATGGTTGGCGTCCTGGCGACGTTGGTCTTCAGACTGACGCGCACGCAATTCGGCGCAGCGGCTGTCGCCCTCGGCCAATTGCTGGTTAAGCGCGGCGAGACTGCTGTCCAGCTGTTCGGCGTCGAGGTTGCCATTGTGCAAGGCCTGGTGTTCGGCCAGGCGTTGTTCGCGCTCTTGCAGCAACACCTTGGCTTGCTCGACGGCTTTCTCGCTGTGTTGCAATTGCTGGCGCAGGGCGCTGACTTGGCTGTCATCAAAGGCCAGCAAACGCGTAAGCCCGTCGTTATCCAGTTGTGGGTGCAGCGCGCGCCATTCGCCCAGGCGCACGGCGAGGGTCTGCTGCTCGGCGGTCAGCGCCTGTTGGCGTTCCTGCTGGGCCTTGAGGTCGGCAGCCAATTGGATCAAGGCATCGCGAATCGCTTGCAGTTGTTGGTTAGCGTCGCTCTCGCGTTGGCGTGCGTGCGCCACGGCCTGATCCAATTGGTGTTGCCAGTGTTCGGCACTGGTGTGCTCGCCGAGCAAGGCGGTGAGTTTTTCCTGGGCCGCCTGTTGCTGCGTGGCCAGCTCGGTGACTTGCTGTTGCAAAGCCTCCAACTGCTGTTGGCGATGCTGCTGGTGAGTCTGCTCTTTTTCAATGACCTGCTGACGTTCGTGTTGTTCAGCCAACTCATCACGCTGATGGCCCAGCTGTTCCAGGCGCTGGCTGACATGCTGGTCGAGTTGCATAAAGGTCGCTGCCGGTTCACGGCGCAAACCCTCGAGAGTGTCGGCAGGTAGCAGGCCGGCGAAGGCGTGCAGTTCTTCCTCCAGGCGCTCACGGTCGTTGGACAGTTCGCGCTGCTGGTCCACCAGCAACTGGCGGGCTTGCTGGCTGGTCTCCTGGGCGGCTTGCAGTTGTTGCTGCAAGCGCCCGGCATTTTGTTGCAGGTTGAGCAGGGCGCCTTGGCGTTGCTCATCCTGGGCGATGCTTTGCGTCAACTGATCAAGCTGCTGGGCCAGCCAGGCGCTGCGCTTGGCGGCGTCCTGATTAAATAGCGAGGCCGACAACGGATGCGCTTGCAAGCTGGGGGCAAGGCCCTGTTGTTGCGTCGCCAATAATTCCTGCTGTTGCAGGAACTCCTTTTGCTGGGCGATCAAGCCGCCCACTTCGCCACGCAGCTCGGTGAGTTTTTCTTTCAGCGTATCGACGGCTTTCTGCGCCGTGGCTTCTTCGCTCTCATCATGGCGGCCGAGGCTTTGCAGCAAGGCTTCGGGCTGATGGTACGGATGCTCATGGCTGCCGCACACCGGGCACGGCTGGTCGTCCTGCAACTGCTCGCGCAACTCCTCGACGCTGGCACTGCGCGCCAGGCGCTGGCGTTCCAGCAGTTGCTTGGTGACCGTGAGGGTTTGTTCGGCCACGGTGAGATCGGCCTTGGTTTGCAGGCCGGTCTGGTTCAGTTGTTCACGTTGCTGCTGCGCGTCTGCGAGTTTTTGCGCCAGCGCGGCACTCTGTAGATCCAACTGCTGCTGGCTGTCCCACAGGCGTGTGAGGTCTTCGAAGGCGCGTTGCTGCTTGCGGTTGTCTTGCAAGAGGCTGGCGAGCAGTTGGACTTGTTCGGCCACGGCGTGCGGTTCGGCACCGGCCTCCTGATACAGCAGGTCCAACGCCTCGCGTTGCTGGGTGAATTTTTCGGCGGCGCTGGTGGCTTTGTGTTCAAGCTGCGGCAGTTCGGCCTGGCCCTTGTTCAGGCGGTTGCCGATCAGCATCAGCTGTTGCAGGCGGTCGCGGTAAGCGGTCCAGGCGTCGCTCAACGGTGCAAGTGCGGCGCTACGCTCAAGCTCGGCGGCCAGGCGTTGCAGGCGCCCGGCCACTTGGGCCTGTTTCTCCAGCAAGCCATTGAGTAACGTTTGCCCTTCGGTGCAGGCGGTGTCCTGCTGTTGTTGGTCGTCGCTGCGTTTGGCCAGGTCTTTGCTCAGGTGGGCGAGGGTGCTCTGTTGTTCAACCGCTTGGCGCAGTAAAGGCACGGCGTCGGCCTGGTGTTTCAAGGCGTCAGCCAGGGCCACTTGGGCGGCGGCCTGCTGTTGTTGCGCCTGCTCCTGGCGCATATGCAGCGCGGCTTGCTGCTCGATGTGCTGTTGGATCTGCGCCGCGAGCGGCGTGAGCAAGGTGTCGAGTTCAGCCAGGCGTGCGAACTGATGGCGTTGCGGTGCTAACTGCTCCAGGCGGCTCAGGTCCTGGCGTTGCTGGCCTTGGCCTTCCCACTGTTGCTGGGCTTGCTGCAACTGTTCGGTGGCGCTGAGCTGGCGCTCCTGCCATTCGCGCAGTTCCTTGAGCCAGGTGTGTTGCAGCTCCAGCTGCTTGAGTTGGGCCTGCTGGGTCTTGAGTTGCTGCTGCGCCTCGGCCAATTGCTGGTCAAGTTCGGCGCGGGCCTCGGGCGCCAGCGGCACCAGACCGGTGGCCTGGTCTTGCAGCTGTTTGTGCGCGTCCCGGGCATCCTTGGCCTTGTCGAAGGCGCGGCGGCCGAGTTGGGTGTACAGCGCGGTGTCGGTGAGCTTTTCCAGCAGTTCGCTGCGCTCGTTGTCGTTAGCCTTGAGGAACGCGCTGAACTCACTTTGCGCCAGCAATACGGCACGGGTGAACTGCTCGAAGTTCAAGCCCAGGGCCAGTTCCAGCTGGGTTTTGTATTCGGTTTTCTGGCTGGCCAGCAGTTGGTCGCTGTCCAGGTCGATCAGGCTTTGCCGGCTGTTTTGTAACTTGCCGCTGGCCTTGTCGCGAGCACGGTTGGCTTCCCAACGCGCCCGGTAGCGACGGCCGTTGACGCCGACGAAATCCACTTCGGCAAAACCGCCACCGGTGCCACGGCGGATCAAGGTGCGTGGGTCACCGATGGAAATATCGCTGTCGGCATCCGGCATCTTCGCCTGGCCGGTATCGCCCAGGCGCGGCACCGCGCCAAACAGTGCCAGGCACAAGGCATCGAGCAGGGTGCTTTTACCCGCGCCGGTTGGGCCGGTTATCGCAAACAACCCCGCGCTGGCCAAGGGCTCGGCGGTAAAGTCGATTTCAAACGGGCCAGCCAGGGAGGCGAGGTTTTTCAGGCGGATGGCGAGGATCTTCATGGCTGTTCGCCCTCCTGTTGCACTTCCTGGAGCAGCACGGCGAAATCCTTCAAGGTCTGTTCATCCACCTCACTGCCGTAGCTGTCTTGCCAGGCGCGGCTGAACAGCTCCTGGGGCGTGAGCTGGTCGAGTTCGACCAGGCGCTCGTCGTCGGTGTCGTCGCTGCCGCGTTTGCCTGCATATTCGGCGGCGATGCGCACCAGGCGCACGGCCTTGCCTTGCAGGGCGGTTTCGATTTGCTGGCGCAGGTCCGGCTGCGGCTCGTCCAGGCGCACGCGCACTTCCAGCCAAGGGTGGCGCTGGGTTTCGGCGAGCAGGTCGATGTCGGGCAACTCCGCCAACTGCGCGAGGATATCCGCCAGCGGCGCGGCGTCCAGGCGTTGCAGGTTGACCGAGCGTGGGATCAGGCGCGGCTCGACACCCACCAGGCGTTGGCCCTGGAAGGTCACATCGAGAATCTGGTGTTTGTAGCCGATTTCGGAAAAAGACAAGGGAATGGGCGAGCCGCTGTACCGGATGCGCTCCTCGCCGTTGACCTGCTGCGGCTTGTGCAAATGGCCCAGCGCGACATAACTCACGCTGGCATCGAACAGGCTGGCAGGCAGGGCTTCGGCATTACCGATAATCAGGCTGCGCTCGGAATCCTCGGACACCGAACCACCGGCCATATGCGCATGGCTGATGGCTATCAGCGCCTGGCCTTTCTTGCGCTTGGCATTGGCGGCCGCGATCAGCCATTCGTGTACCTGGCCAATCCCGCGCAAATAATCATCGCCCAAGTGCGCGCCGGTGACTTCCGCCGGGCGCAAAAACGGCAGCGCCAGGCACCAGGCGGCAATCTTGCCTTTGGCGTCGGGCAGCGGAATCAGCAGGCGCTCGGCGTCCAATTGGCCATCATCCAGCCACAGCACCCGACCCAGCGCATGGGTGCGCAAACGGCGCATCAACGGCGCGGGCAGCTCGATACGCGAACCGGAGTCGTGGTTGCCGGCGATCATCACAATGGTGAGTTTGGGGTTTTGTTCGTGGGCACTGATGATGAAGTCATACAGGCGCTCCTGGGCCTTGAGCGGCGGGTTGACCGTGTCGAAAATGTCGCCGGCGATCAGCAGTGCATCCGGTTGCTCGGCTTTTAGTTGGCCCAGCAGCCACTCGAGAAAACACGCGTGTTCGTAGTCGCGTTCCTGGCCGTGAAGGTTTTGGCCAAGGTGCCAGTCGGAGGTGTGGAACAGACGCAAGGCGAACTCCGTTAAATACAAGAGGTGAATGGCCGCCGTGAACAGAGAAGGGCGGTGAAAAAGAACGGAGTTTACCTGTAAAAACTGTTGCCATGCGGGCTTGTCCGGAGGCGACGCGGGATTCTTCGGACCATCGCAGTGGAAATATTTGTCGACGAATGCGGTCCGCCTCTGTGATGACGGTAAGGGAACCAGACTTGTGACCTGAGTCAATAAGAATGACCTCCAGGATGCTGCGAGGGATTTCTTTTTCCTTTTAGAGTAATCAGACAATGTCTCTAGGTAACATAAAACAATACGAGCCTGCGCCACGAAGTTATACTGCTGAGGAACTCTTTCCCGTCTACGTGCCAACGCCTGTACGCGGCCCCATCGACCCGCTGCGCGCCGAGAAAAATCAGCATTTTGTTCCCAGGGAAAATCTAATGCGCCCCTCGGGCGACACTCGAAGTGCTGAGCAAATCATTAATGACAACCCCATACTCAAATGGCTGGACAGCCAAAAAGATATTCGTCGTGACTGGGTGGATAAAGTAAACGGCAAAATAGTGGTGAAACAACCGGAGCGTGAAAACAACATCTACTTTGAAATGGCCTATAAGCAATTGGGCAATTGGACCTCCAGTAATCCTGATCCTGAGTCTCGAGCGGATGCAGCCTACAACGCGGCCAGAGTCCTTAACTGGATTGATGCATCTCTAAGCGCAACAGGCAAAAGCCGCGGTAAAGAGGCAAGTAATGATGTACTGGAAGGGTTCACTGTCAGCGGTTATGCGGTAGGCGGAACACCGGCGAGCATGTGGCAGGCATTCACCGAGAAGGGCTATAGCGCGCTCGACGAAAAACAATGGCTGGCTCCCCGCGACGATGGGGCGCCTAAAGTCGGACCCCAACCCATGTGGAGCGAGCGTCACTTATTGGGGCTGATAGCCGACCACTTCCACGAGTTTGCCGCCGGTGCAGATGACCGTTTTGTGAATATAAATGAGTTGAAAGAAGCCGCCGGGTTAGTGCCCAGCAACAGGACTTTTTCTGCACGGGCTCAAGAGTCTGCTTTAGAACTACTGTCACGTCCCGAACTTCTGCTGGCGCTGGATATCGGGATTGGCGACGATGGCCCGGGCGCGCAGGACGGTCGGTTCGATCGGATAAATCTGCACTATGTTTACGACGTTGTAGCCGATTTTCACACGCTCAATGGTCCGTCGTTCTCCCTTTGAAGGTGATGCTGCGCACCCGAGTTGTTGAGTGCTTTCCTGAAAATTGAAGGGCATGGACTGCTGGCCTTCAACAATGCATGTCGTCCAGGCAACACAGATCAACTGTGGGAGCGGGCTTGCTCGCGAACGCGGTGGTTCAGTTAGTACATGTGTGACTGACACACCGCATTCGCG
>NZ_CBFHAZ010000163.1:0-8849 GCF_965653655.1 Pseudomonas onubensis
GAGACAGGTGTGTCAGTCAATGAACCAGTAACTGACACACCGCATTCGCGAGCAAGCCCGCTCCCACAGGGGATCTTTGTAGGGTTTCAAATTCAGCGTTTGCAACCTACTGAATTTTTAGAGGTTTTTTATGTTTGATTACTCCGCACGTCCAGAACTACTCAAAGACCGGGTGATCCTGGTGACAGGTGCCGGTCGCGGGATTGGCGCGGCGGCGGCAAAAACCTATGCCGCCCATGGCGCCACCGTGTTGCTGCTGGGCAAGACCGAAGCCAACCTGGCGCAGGTGTATGACGAGATCGAAGCGGCCGGCCAGCCTCAGCCGGTGGTGATCCCGTTCAACCTGGAAACCGCCCTGCCCCATCAATACGATGAGCTGGCAGCGATGATCGAAAAAGCATTCGGCCGCCTCGACGGCCTGCTGCACAACGCCTCAATCATTGGCCCGCGCACGCCGATCGAGCAGCTGTCCGGTGAGAACTTCATGCGCGTGATGCACGTGAACGTCAACGCGATGTTCATGCTGACCAGCACATTATTGCCACTGCTCAAGCTGTCCCAGGACGCGTCGGTGGTGTTCACCTCCAGCAGCGTCGGGCGCAAGGGCCGGGCGTATTGGGGCGCTTATGGGGTGTCGAAGTTTGCGACCGAAGGCTTGATGCAAACCCTGGCCGATGAACTGGAAGATGTGGCATCGGTACGCGCCAACAGCATCAACCCGGGCGGCACACGCACGAGCATGCGTGCCCAGGCGTATCCAGGGGAAAACCCGATGGAAAGGCCTGCACCGGAAGCAATCATGCCGGTGTACCTGTACCTGATGGGGCCGGACAGTGCCGGCATCAGTGGGCAGGCGTTTGATGCGCAGTAGTGAGTCGGCAAGCCAGCTCCCAAAGTTTTAGACTTCGGTGGTTTCAGGCTTTGTCGCCTTCCTCGGCACCTCAGCCACCACCGGAATCTCCTTCCCTTCTGCATCAAACAACTTACCGCCACTGAAGTAGTCCCCATCGCGCAACGCCGCCACATCGTGGAAGCACAGGCTGCGCTCAGTTCCCGCCACAAACACCGATTGCTGGTCCGAGTTACCGGCGGTGAAGTGGTTGAACGCCAGGTTCAGCAGAATCGCCATGATTGCCGACGAGCTGATGCCCGAATGGAAAATGGTCGCGAACCAGGTGGGGAAATGATCGTAGAAATTGGGCGCCGCAATCGGGATCATGCCGAAACCGATGCTCGTCGCCACGATGATCAGGTTCATGTTGTTGCGGTAATCCACCTTGGACAGCGTGCGAATCCCGCTGGCCGCCACGGTGCCGAACAACACGATACCGGCGCCGCCCAGCACTGAGGTCGGCACAGCCGCAATCATCCGGCCCATAAAGGGCAGCAAGCCCAACACCACCAGGAACACGCCGCCGGTGGCGACTACAAACCGACTTTTCACCCCCGTAACCGCCACCAGGCCGACGTTCTGGGCAAAGGCGCTTTGCGTGAACGAACCAAAGATCGGCGCAAACATGCTCGACAGCATATCGGCACGCAGGCCGTTACCCAGGCGCTTGGAGTCGACTTTAGTGTCGATGATCTCGCCAACTGCGAGGATGTCCGCCGAGGTTTCCACCAACGTCACCATCACCACGATGCACATGGAAATGATCGCCGCCACATGGAAGGTCGGCATGCCGAAATGGAAAGGTATGGGAAAGCCGAACATCGGCCCTTGGGCGACGCCGGAGAAATCCGCCATGCCGAGGAACACCGCGATCACAGTGCCAATCACCATGGCCAACAGAATCGACAGCCGCGAAATAGTCGCGCTGCCAATCTTGCTCAGCAGCAGCACCAGCACCAGGGTCAGCGCCGCCAGGCCAATATTCGACATGCTGCCAAAATCCGCTGCGCGGCTATTGCCGCCCATGGCCCAGCGCGCCGCAACCGGCATCAAGGTCAAGCCAATGGTGGTGATCACAATGCCGGTGACCAGCGGCGGGAAGAACTTGGTGATCCGTGAGAATACCGGCGTGATCAATAAGCCGATAAACGACGCAGCCATCACCGCCCCGAGAATCGCCGGCACCCCGCCCGCGCCATCACTGCCGACGATCGCCACCATGGTTGCCACACCGGCAAACGACACGCCCTGCACCAGCGGCAACTGACAGCCAAAAAACGGTAAACCGAGGGTTTGCAGCAACGTGGCCAGGCCACCGGCAAACAGCGAGGCGGCGATCAGCAGGCCGATATCCGCCGGCGACAACCCGGCCGCCTGGCCGACGATCAACGGTACGGCAACGATGCCGCCGTACATGGTGAGCACATGCTGCAGGCCGTAAGCCATGTTGGCCGCGACGCCGAGATTCTCATCTTCTGGCCGCTGCGGTGACGCCTTCGGGATAGTCATGGTGAGGGGGTTCTCTGTTTTTGTTGTGCGAACACTGTATGCAATGTTTGGACTGGATGTCCATAGAGTTGTATACAATCATTCGAACAAGATACCCTCCATCGGCGTTACAAAAACAATCCGGCCGTCATGAGCCAGAACGCCAAAGGACCTAGAACAATGAAAAAGGCATTACAGGGCGCCACCGTTGCATTGACTCTTCTCGGCGGTGGGGAGGCCGTCGCGCTGGAATGGATGAACAACAGCGCAGGGTTTCGCTACGGCCAGCACTTCACCAACCCCAACAACCCCGACAACTTCAGCAAGCGCATCTACAGCTTTACCCACGCCAGCGGCTACCAGTACGGCAGCAACTACCTGAACCTTGATGTGTTTTTGTCCGACAGCAGTGACCCACGCAAGGGCACCGACCACGGTGGCAGTGAGGTCTACGCCGTGTACCGACACCAGCTGTACGCCTCACGGGTATTCGATGTGCCGCTGGGCACCGGCCTGGTCAAGGATTACGCCCTGACCCTGGGCTTCGACGCCAACCGCAACAACAACTTCGCCTCAGCTAAAAAACGCGCGCTGGTGATCGGCCCGACGTTGAAGTTCAACACCGTCGGCGTGCTGGATTTGAGCCTGATGTACTACAAGGAAAAGAACCACACCGGCATCCCCGGCGCGAAAGAGTCAAACCACACCTTCGACGACACCTACATGCTCAACCTGACCTGGATGCGCCCGTTCGACATCGCCAAGCACGCGGCGAAGTTCCAGGGGTTTATCAATTACGTCGGGGAAAAGGGCGAGGACTACCACGGCCGCGACACGGCGCCGGAAACCCTGATGCGCACGGCGCTGATGGTGGCGGTGCGGCCGGGTAAAAGCGTGAAGCCGAACCTGTACCTGGGGGTGGGTTACGAGTACTGGCATAACAAGTTCGGGGTGGATGGAGGTATGGGTACTCGTACCTCCACGCCTACGCTGAATATGGAAGTGACGTTCTAACTGAAGAAACCGGCTCCAAATGTGGGAGCGGGCTTGCTCGCGAATGCGGTGTGTCAGTACCGAATATATTGGCTGACACTCCGTATTCGCGAGCAAGCCCGCTCCCACATTTTTGACCGTATTTCAGCTTTAGGCGTTTGCCAGTTCCGACTTATCGGCTTTTGGCCGCGCCAACCAGTAACCCAACACCGCCAGCGGCGCAGTCGCCAGCATCACGATCACGGTGATCAACAGCGGCTGGTCGATCATCGACGACACCAGCAGGCTGCTCAGGAAACAAAGACCCAATTGCAGAGTGTTCTGCAACGCCGCCGCCTTGCCGGAATTTTCCGCAAAGGGCATTAACGCATTCGCCACCACGATCGGGTAACTCGCACCGTTGACCAATGCCATCAGGCAGAACGGTATCAACAAGGTGGTGAGGGTCGGCACCGTCAACGTCGCAACCAGGTACAACGCGACCATGCTGATGCAATAGGCCACCAGCAACCACGGCAGCAGGGTTTTGCCCTGGTAATGCTGCAAGGCGCTACGACAGCTGTAACCGCCGACCAGAAAGGCCAAGGTCGGCAACACGTAACTCAGGCCGATGTCATTCGGGCTGTAACCCATGTCGCCAAGGATAAACGGCGACGCGGTAAGCCAGGCGAAGAAGCTGGCCGAGCAGGCGGCGAAGATCATCACATTGCCGGTAAACACGCGGGAGGTCAGCAACTGCCCATAACCGAGGCGCGACGGTTCGCCCTCCTCGGCCAGACGTTTCGGCATTTTGCGCAGGAACAACGTCGGCAACAGCAACAGCACTGACACGCCCAACAACACCGCGAAAATCGCCTGCCAGCCAAAGTGGTTCAGCACCATCGCGCCCAACAGCGGCGCCAGCGCCGGTGACAGCGACATCAGCGGCATGATGCTGGCGAACACGCGGTGGGCCTTGTCGGCCGGGTAACGGTCAATCACCAGCGCCTGCCAACTCACGGCGGCGGAACACACGCCAATCGCCTGCATAAACCGCAACGCCAATAACTGCGGCGCGGTCTCGACCCAGAACATCCCGGCGCAGCCCAGTACAAACAGGCTCAACCCGGCCAGCAGCACCGGCTTGCGCCCCAGGCGATCGGACAGCGGCCCCCACAGCAACTGCCCGAGCGCAAAGCCGGCGAGGAAAATACTCAAGCTGGCACCGACCGCGCCCGCACTGATCTGCAACTGCTCGCCCATGGCGCCAAAGGCCGGCAAGTACATGTCCATGGCCAGATAACCGAGCATGCTCAGCCCCGCCAGATACCAAGTGAAACCAAAAGAATTTTTCATTGAAGCCTTGTAGATGCTGCCATCAAACTATTTGCTGACTGGCGCCCATTATGAAGCTGACAGGCCATGTGTGAAGCGATAATAATTGGACACTTGAATCAAATATTTTGAAGGCAGCTGCTATGTGGTCCGAATACTCCCTGGATGTGGTCGATGCCGTGGCACGCCATGGCAGCTTCAGCGCCGCCGCCCAGGAATTGCACCGCGTGCCGTCAGCCATCAGCTATACGGTGCGCCAGCTGGAGGAATGGCTGGCGGTGCCGCTGTTTGTGCGCCGCCATCGCGATGTGGAGCTGACGCCCGCCGGCCGTCTATTTATAGACGAAGCGCGCGGGGTGATGAAAAAAATGCTCGGCACCCGGCGTTTGTGCCAGCAGGTGGCGAATGGCTGGAGCGGCCAGTTGAAGGTGGCGGTGGACTCCATCGTCAAACCCCAGCGCTGTCGGCAACTGGTGCTGGATTTTTATCGGCAATTCCCCGAGGTGGAATTGCTGCTCGAATACGAGGTGTACAACGGCGTGTGGGACGCCCTGGCCGATGAGCGCACCGACATTGTGATCGGCGCGACCAGCGCGGTGCCGGTGGCCAGCCGCTTCACGTTTCGGGACATGGGCCTGCTCAACTGGCTGTGTGTGGTGAGCGCCCAGCACCCGCTGGCGAGCGTCAACGGTTTGCTCAATGACGACGAACTGCGCCCGTTCGCCTCCTTGTGCATGACCGACACCTCGCGCAACCTGCCCAAGCGTGACACCTGGACCCTGGATAACCAGCGCCGTTTGGTCGTACCCAACTGGGCCTCGGCGCTCGATTGCCTGCGCGATGGGCTGTGCGTCGGCATGGCGCCGGCGCATCAGGTATTGCCGTGGGTCGAGCGTGGCGAGCTGGTGGCGCTGCAACTGAGCCGACCGTTTCCAGCCAGCCCGTCGTGTGTGGCGTGGGCGCAGGATAAGTTGTCGCCGGCGATGAGTTGGTTGCTGGAATACCTGGGCGATACCGAAACCATGAACCAGGAATGGCTCAATGGAAATGACCTCTGAAGGTGACGCAGATCCCCTGTGGGAGCGGGCTTGCTCGCGAAAGCGGCCTTTCAGTTAGCACATCTTTGACTGACACTCCGCTTTCGCGAGCAAGCCCGCTCCCACAGTTTGATTTCATTTCAGTCCAACAGACGGGTGATCGCCCGCACGATCATCTCAACCTCCTTGGCATCCAGCGTCAGCGGCGGCAGCAGGCGGATGATCTTGCCCCGCGTCACATTGATCAGCAGCCCATGCTCCTGGGCCGCACGCTGGGCCAGGTCACGATAAGGCCTAGCCAACTCAATGCCGACCATCAAGCCCTGCCCGCGAATCGCCAGCACTTGCGGGTGCTCGCTCAACTCCACCCGCAACCGCGCCAGCAGGCGCTCGCCCTGTAGCGCAGCGTTGTACAGCAAGCCTTGTTCATCAATGATGTCCAACACCGTGCAGCCCACGCGGCAGGCCAGCGGGTTACCGCCAAACGTGCTGCCATGACTGCCTGGCGTGAACAACTGAGCCACGGCGTCCCGCGCCAGGCAGGCACCGATGGGCACGCCATTGCCGAGGCCTTTGGCCAGGGTTATCACGTCGGGCACGATGCCTTCATGCTGGAACGCAAACCAGGCGCCGGTGCGGCCGATACCGGTCTGGATCTCATCGAGCATCATCAACCAACCGTGGCGCGTGCAGTGGTCGCGCAGCGCCTTGAGGTAACCGGGCGGCGCGGGCAGCACGCCGCTTTCACCCTGGATCGGCTCGAGCAAGACCGCCGCGATGCGCGTGCCGAATTGTTCGGTAATGGCCTCCAATGCGGCCAAGTCGCCAAAGCGCACCTTGAGAAAGTCCCCCGGCAGGCGCTGGAAACCCAAGCGCACCGAAGGCCCGTCGCTGGCGGCCATGGTGCCCAGCGTACGCCCGTGAAACGCGTTCTCCATCACCACCACCAAAGGCTCTTCAATGCCTTTTTTCCAGCCATGCAGCCGCGCCAGTTTCAGCGCGGTCTCGTTGGCTTCGGCGCCGGAGTTATTGAAAAAAGCACGGTCCAGGCCGGATAACTGCGTCAGCCGCTCGGCCAGGCGCTGCTGCCAGTCGATGCTGTAGAGGTTGGAGGTGTGCAGCAACAGGCCCGCCTGCTCGCTGATCGCCGTCACCAGTTTGGGGTGGGAGTGCCCGACATTGGTTACCGCCACACCGGCCACGGCGTCGAGGTATTCACGGCCCTGCTGGTCCCACAGGCGCGTGCCCAGGCCCCGGGTAAAGCTCAGGGCCATGGGTTGATAGGTGGTCATCAGGCAGGCGGCGGTCATGGTGGCAGGCTCCAGTGCATCGTTGTGGTGGTGCCAGTATCGTTAGCCACCAGAGCTGGATAAACTGCGCATTCCTGCAATGACTTTAAACTAGGGCTTGATAATGGATCTGTTCCAGTCGATGTCGGTGTACGTCAAAGTGGTCGAGGCCGGCAGCATGACCGCAGCCGCACAGGCCTGCGGGATGTCGACCACCATGGTTGGCAACCACTTGCGCGCGCTGGAGCAACGTTTGGGGGGCAGCCTGCTCAAGCGCACCACACGCAAACAAAGCCTGACCGAGTTTGGCGGGCAGTATTACCAACGTTGCCTGGAAGTATTGGGGTTGGTGGCCGACTCCGAGCAATTGGCGGAACAGGCACACAGTGACGTGCCCAAGGGCACCCTGCGCATCACCGCCCCGCCCGCGTTCGGCACCGAGCGCCTGGCACCGGCCTTGAGCGAATTTTGCCAGCGTTACCCGCTGATCCAACTGTATGTGGTGCTGAGTAATGAGCGGGTAGACTTGGTCGACAGCGGCTTCGACGTGGCGATCCGTCTTGGCGAGCTGGATACCTCCAGCGTGATCGCCAGGCCCATGCAGGCGTACACCCTCACGCTCTGCGCGTCACCCGCCTACCTGGCGCGACGTGGCACACCACAAACACCCGACGACCTGCGCCAGCACGACTGCCTGGCGTTCGCCTACCCTGCGACCGACAACTGGCGCGATACCGACAAACTATGGCGCATGACCGGCGATGAAGGCGAAGTGGAGGTGCCGGTGGCCGGGCCCTTGACCATCAACAGCTCCCAAGGCTTGCGCCAGGCGGCTGTAAACGGCATGGGCATCATCATGCTGGCCGATGCCCTGGTGCAACCGGACCTGGAGAGCGGCAAGCTGGTGGCGTTGCTGACCGCCTACCAACTGCCCAGCCGCCCCATGCACCTGCTCTACCGGCAAGATCGCTACCGCCTGCCCAAGCTGCGCGCCTTTGTGGACTTCGCCATGGAAAAGTGGGCGCGCTAAAAACTTACGCCCAACTCACGCAAACGTGCCGCAGTGCGCTCGGCCGACACATGGTGAATGCCCTGCCAACCGAGGGCTTCAGCGGCCTCGATATTGCCGGCAACGTCGTCGATAAACACCACTTCACTGGCCTGGATATCCGGCAAGTGAGCGCGTACTTGTGCAAGGCTGGCGTGATAAATCGCAGGATCGGGCTTGATCAACTTCAACTCGCCGGACACGACGATATCGCGCAAGTGCTGCAGGAACGGATAGTTGGCCCGTGCGTAAGGGAAGGTTTCAGCTGACCAGTTGGTGAGGCCGAACAGCGGCATATCGGCCTTATGCAGTGCCTCAAGAATCGCAACGCCTTCGGGCAACGCGCCACGCAGCATTTCGTGCCAGCGCTCGTAATAGGCTTGTATCAAGGGTTCGTGTTGCGGGTGTTGCTCGATAAGCTGGCGAGTGCCTTCGGCCAGGCTGCGGCCGGCGTCCTGTTCGGTGTTCCAGGCTTGGGTGCAGATGGTGTCGAGAAAGTGTTGCCGCTCGGCGTCGTCGGCAATCAGCTGGCGGTAAAGGTGCTGCGGGTTCCAATCGAAGAGGACACCGCCAAAATCAAAAACTACTGCACGAATCGTCATCAGATCCTCCGTTAGCGTGGCTTGATAGCCGAGGGAGTCTGGCAGATTTTGGAAAGGAAGAGTTGCGCGCCGAAGCGTAGGAAGGTTCCCAAAAGGGAGGCTTACAAAGATCAAATGTGGGAGCGGGCTTGCTCGCGAAAGCGGTTTATCAGCCAGCCTATTTGGTGACTGATACACCGCTTTCGC
>NZ_CBFHAZ010000164.1:0-8819 GCF_965653655.1 Pseudomonas onubensis
GCATGCCGAGCCATAGCGAGGCACCGAGTGTTGGGGCGAAGACCTTTTGCTTACTTTTGGCTGGGCCGGCATTCCGGTCTTTCCAAAAGTGAGCCGCTGTAAGAGCGGAACCATAGGCCGCCGTTACGTAAATAACGGATATGCCCCCCTCAACGCCCAGCCAGGCGAATCTGGTCCTTGGCCTGCTTCACTACATTCTCCACCGTAAACCCAAACTTCTCCTGCAACTTGGCCAACGGTGCCGACGCGCCAAAGCTGTTCATTACCACTTTAGCGCCGGTCTGCCCAACATAGCGGTCCCAACCCAGAGGCCCAGCCTGTTCCACCACCACACGGGCTTTGACCGCAGGTGGCAAGACACTGTCGCGATACGCCTGATCCTGGTCTTCAAACAATTCCCAGCTGGGCATCGACACCACCTGAGCGGCAATGCCTTCAGCTTGCAACTGCTCATAAGCCTCCACCGCCAGGCTCACTTCACTGCCCGTCGCCAACAGCAGAACCTGAGGCGTATCAGCACCCGCCAGCACATAAGCGCCTTTGGCCGCCCCGGACGCCGCCGCATATTTTGTGCGATCCAAGGTCGGCAACGCCTGGCGTGACAGCACCACGCAGCTCGGCCGATGGGTTTGCGCCAGGGCCACCTTCCACAGTTCCAGCGTTTCGTTGGCATCGCCTGGGCGCAGGGTCAGCAACCCCGGTGTGGCGCGCAGTTGCGTCAGGTGCTCGATCGGCTGGTGCGTCGGGCCGTCTTCACCGACGCCGATGGAGTCATGGGTAAACACAAACACTACCGGCAATTCCATGATTGCCGCCAGGCGGATCGGCGGTTTCATGTAGTCGCTGAACACCAGGAAGGTCGAGGTATACGGCCGCAGGTAGGACAGCGCCATGCCATTGGCAATCGCGCCCATGGCGTGTTCGCGGATGCCGAAGTGCAGGTTGCGCCCGCTGTAGTCGTCGGCACTGAAACGCCCGGCGCCGTCGAAGGTGAGGTTGGTCTTGGTCGACGGCGACAAGTCCGCCGAGCCGCCCAGCAGCCAGGGGATTTGTTGTGCGAAGGCATTCAGCACCTCGCCGCCGGCGGCGCGGCTGGCGATGCCCTTGGCGTCGGTGTCGAAGTGGGGCAATTCGTCCTGCCAATGCTCCGGCATTTCGCCAGCGCGCATGCGGCGCAATTCATCGGCCAGTTCCGGTTCGTACTGCTCAAGCTGCGCCAGCTTTTTCTGCCAGGCTTCATACAGCGGTTGGCTGCGCTCCAGCAGCGCATCGCGCAGCACCGTGCGGGTATCATCGGGCACCAGGAAGCTGGAATCCTGCGGCCAGCCATAGGCCGCTTTGGTCAGGCGAATTTCTTCATCGCCCAACGGCTCACCATGGGCGGCGGCAGTGTTGTGTTTGTGCGGTGAGCCGTAGCCGATCACGCTGTCGACCACAATCAGGGTCGGCGCGCCGGTGTTGGTCTGGAAGGTTTCCAGGGCGGTGCTCAGGGCCTGCAAGTCGTTGGCATCGGTAACGTGCAAGGTGTGCCAGCCATAGGCCTGGAAGCGCTTGATCACGTCTTCGCTGAACGCCAGCTCGGTGTGGCCCTCGATGCTGATGGTGTTGTTGTCGTAGATCCAGCACAGGTTATCGAGCTTCAAGTGCCCGGCCATCGATGCCGCTTCGCTGCTGATGCCTTCCATCATGTCGCCGTCACCGCACAGGGTGTAGACGTTGTAGTCGAACAACACCTGGCCGTCGCGGTTAAAGCGTTTGCCCAGCCAGCGTTCGGCCATGGCCATGCCGACGCTGTTGGCGCAGCCCTGGCCCAGCGGGCCGGTGGTGGTTTCCACGCCGGTGGTCATGCGGTATTCGGGGTGGCCGGGGGTCTTGGAGCTCATCTGCCGGAATTGCTTGATGTCATCCAGGCTGATCGCCGGCTGCCCGGAGCGCTTGCCGTGGGCATCAATCTCGACCACACCGGCCAGGTGCAGCAGCGAATACAACAGCATGGAGGCGTGCCCTACCGACAAGATAAAGCGGTCGCGGTTAGGCCAGTCCGGATGTTCGGGGTGGTAACGCAGGAAGCGGCTCCACAGGGTGTAGCCCACCGGCGCCAGGCCCATGGGCGTGCCGGGGTGGCCGGAATTGGCCTTCTGCACGGCATCCATGGCCAGGGTGCGAATCGTATTGATGCATTGGGTGTCGACAGCAGTGGCAGCGTGAGTCATGAAACCGTTCTCCCTCGGGTGGCGATCTACAGTGGAGGGCAGGGCACGGCAAAGGTTTGATCCCATCGTGCGCATTACGACGAACGGGACCGCCTTGACCCAAGACATGACAAGACCCCTTGGAATGGGCTAGTTTCAAAGCGTAGGCCATTGATCAACTTGCGGAGGTACTCCATGCCAGTGAAACACGACCTGTATCAGGATTTGGGTTTGAGCAAGGAAGTTGTTCACGAACGCAGGGCGAACAATAAACACCTGAACTCACTGTTCAATCAATATGACGCCGCCGACAAGGAGGTGCTCGCTTTCGAGGCATCAGGCGGAGCCGACGAGGAATTGGAGAAGCTCAAGAAGAAACGGCTGTCGGTCAAAGACAAGATTGTTGAGCAGTTGCCTCCTACAACGGAACGGTAATATTTGTTCAGAATTGTCTGAGGGACAGCCGGCGCTTCACTGCTTATTATGCCGGCCGTCCACCCGGCTCTGGGGACTGTTGCGGCGCAAGGATTGCGCTGCTGAGCCGGGCGGGCATCCTTTCTTATGCACGCAGCGCCTGGATGCATTCATCCATGGAGCTCTGCTGCGTCTCTGCATACAGCTTCAATTCATCAATCGTCCCGCGCCCCAGCGCCTGCTCGAATTGAGCCTGGTTCGAATGGGCCGTGTAGTGACTTTGCGCGGCATCGCCCAGGTTCGACTGGAAAATCCCCGCCGCACTCACCGGCAGAAAATCCTCGTACACCAAAGGCTCCACCGCCACGTGCCCGGACGCCATCAAGGCCTCCAGCGTCTGCGCTGAATCGGCCTGGCCGCGCGCCGCCAAGCCTTGCTCGGTGACGAAGTAGCGAAAGTACGCCAGGCCCTGTTCACGCATCTGCGCGTGGTTATCGGGGAAGGCCTGGAAGTGTTGCTCCATCAATTCGACATAACGTGCAGCGTTGCCCTCATTCGGGAAGGCGCCCAGTTCGTCGCGCGCCGCGTTCAGCAACTGGTCGTACAAGGCGCGGCCCTTTGGCGTCAACGCCACCCCCCGTTGTTCTATTTCGCCGAAGCGCGCGCTGTGGCTGCCTTTTGCGTCGGTAAACGCGATGGGTTCGTCGAGCGCCTTGAAGCTGGTCTGGCGCAGCAGGATCGGGCACTGGCGACGTGGCGGACCTTCGATCACGGCTTTGGGCGTGATGCCTTTACCGGGCATGGCGGCCTGCACCTGGTCGATGTCCAGGGTGCGGGGCGTCAGGTGATTGATGTGCGGGCCTTTGAAGGCCACCACGTCGGCGATCAGGCGATGCTGGTCACTCAATTGCTGGTACTGGGCGCTGGTTACGGTGGCGGTGTGGTGCCAGCGAAAGGTTTCCAAAGCCTCGCGGATAAACACTTGGGCATCCGCCGCGTTCAGGCCGCCGTCGCGTTCGGCTTGCGCGATCAGCGCCAAGGCGCCAGGGGTGAAAATCGAGCGTTTGGCCAGGGCGCTTTCGGCGAAGGCGCGCAGCTCGATGTTTTCGATCAATTCCAGGCGTAGCAAGGAGGTAAAGACGCGGAACGGGCTGGCCTGCAACGCCTGTTCATGCACGGCGCGAAAGGCGGTGGAATGCACCGGCACACCGGCGGGTGTGAGGTCGTAATAGCCCACCGGCTGCATGCCCATCACCGCAAACAGACGGCCGATGGTGGCCAGTTCATGGGCGGTGCCCAGGCGGATGGCGCCGTGGCGCTCCATGGCCAGGCGATCCATTTCACCGGTGCGTAGCAAGTGTTTGGCCAGCCCGGAATCACTCTCCAGCACCCGCGTATTGGTCTCGGCCACCAGCTCCATCAGCGCGCCGTAAAGCGGAACTTCATCTCGGTACATGTCGGACATGGCCCTGGAAAAGTCTTTGCGAATCTCGTCGGGGCTGACATACGCGGCGCCTGGCATAGAAAAATTCCTGAACACGGTGGTGAGGGTGCGGCCTTTCTCTGGATTCTGTTGGGCTTTAAGGGGGCTGGCAAACGAAGAATCCTCAGGACTTCATTCTGCAAATGAATGAAATGACGCAAATATGACAAAAATCGGCGCCAGCAAAATTTCATTTTCGCGGCGACTTTCCTAACTAATTCTTCACGAGGCGCGCCCCGGTCCTCATGAAACAATCGTTACGTTTGTAGGGATGAAAACGCCGTTTGCACACAACGCACATAAAAAAATGTTTAGGGGCCGTTACACATGAAAATTTCTACACTGGCGTTATCCATCACCGCAGCGTTGCTCGCGCAACAAGCGTGCGCTGATGACTTCGGGCTCGGTTCTCTGGGCACGGGCACGGGGCACAGCGGTTTTCTTGAAGACAGCCATGCGGCTGTCAGCTCGCGCACCATGTACTACAGCGCGGACAACCGTTCGGGCACCAGCAACGATCTGCGCGAAGCCGCGACATTGCTGCGTTTTGACTACAAATCCGGTTACACCCAAGGCACCCTTGGCGTCGGTTTTGACGTGATGGCGTTCGGCGCCTTGCGTCTGGACGGTGGCGACGGCCACGCCGCAGGCCCGGGCCTGGCGGGTAACGGCAACAGCTTCTTCCCGACCAAAAACAACGGCACGGAACCTGCCGACAGTTTTGGTCGTGCTGCGGGTAACGTGAAGTTCCGCATTTCCCAGACCGAGTTGCACGTCGGTGGCGGTTTGGCCCCGGTGTTGCCTATCCTGGTCTCCAACGACAGCCGTGTGGCGCCGCAGACCTTTGACGGCGGCATCCTGACCTCCAACGACATCCCTAACGTAACCTTCACCGGTGGTGAGCTCAACCGTGCCGAAGGCCGTGCTTCCAGCAACTCCACAGGCTTGAGTGTTGCCGGCGGTACCCGCGACAGCGACAGCTTCAAGTTCGGCGGCGTGGACTACAAACCGTTTGGCTCGTCCGACAACGCCATCGCTAAAAACCTGACGTTGCAGTACTACTACGCCGACCTGCAAGACTTCTACAAACAGAACTACTTCGGCCTGGTTCACGTGCTGCCATTGGGTAACGACCAGTCGTTCAAGACTGACCTGCGTTACTTCGACAGCACCAGCGACGGTCGCAACGGCGAAGCCGGCTACCAGTTCAACAACAACGGCGGCTACGCCAAGCACGCCGGCGAAGTGGACAACAAAACCTACAGCGCCGCGTTCACCTACCAGTTGGGCGGCAGCAGCCTGATGCTCGGTCACATCGGTGTGAGCGATGACGGCGGCTTCGTCTGGGTCAACCAGGGCAGCATCGCTGATCCAAACGCACAAGGCGCGGGCGGCAGCGACTTCTACCTGTTCACCGACGCCGTGGTTGGCCAGTTCTCCCGCGCGGGCGAGCAGGTCAATTTTGGCCAGTACTCCTACGACTTCAAGGCCTTTGTACCGGGCTTGAAAGCTTCCGTGGCGTACCTGGACGGCACGGGCATCAAGTCCAAAGTGGCCGGTGGTTCGGATCAGAAAGAAAACGAAACCGACTTCCGCCTTGACTACGTCGTGCAGGAAGGCCCGCTCAAAGGCTTCGGCACCACCTTCCGTACCGGTACCTACAAAGGGCACAACACCGGCACTGCGGACCAGGACCAGACGCGTCTGATCTTCAACTACACCTACGCGATCTTCTAAGCTCGCGCCGCCACAAACGGAGGCCGCCTAAACAGCGGCCTCTTTTTTTGCGCGCGCGAACACGACTTCATGTGCATCCGCGTACGGATGAGTTTTACACTGCCCCCACTGTGTCAGTGATGGAGGACCCAATGACGGCCACGCCCGCAACCAACATCCTTGCAACTATTGAAGGCCAGCGCCTGGCCGCCCAAGACGCCGAGCGTTGGCGCGAGTGGGGCCCGTATCTAAGTGAACGCCAGTGGGGCACGGTGCGCGAGGACTACAGCGCCGACGGCGATGCCTGGGCCTACTTCCCCCACGAACACGCCCGCAGCCGCGCCTACCGTTGGGGCGAGGACGGCCTGGCGGGTTTCAGCGACAAGGCGCAACGCTGGTGCCTAGGCCTGGCGCTGTGGAACGAGCGTGACAGCATCCTCAAGGAGCGCCTGTTCGGCCTCAACAACGCCGAAGGCAACCACGGTGAAGACGTCAAAGAGCTGTACTTTTTTGTCGACGGCGTGCCCAGCCATGCCTATATGCGCATGCTCTACAAATACCCGCATGCGCCTTTTCCCTATGCCGACCTGATCGCCGAAAACGCCCGCCGCGGGCTTGAGAATGCTGAGTACGAAGTGCTCGACACCGGCGTATTCGAAGACAACCGCTACTGTGATGTAACGGTCGAATACGCCAAGCATCAGCCTGACGATATTTTCATGCGCGTCACCGTTCACAACCGCGCGGACCAGCCGACGCGTGTGCAGGTGCTGCCGCAACTGTGGGCGCGCAATGACTGGAGTTGGACCCTTGACGCGCCCAAGCCGCAATTGCGCCTGGACGGTGAGCAGGTGCTGGCCCGGCACCATGAACTGACCGATCGCCACCTCAGCGCCTGGGGCCAGGACGGCCTGGAGTGGCTGTTCTGCGAAAACGAAAGCAACTTCCCCAAGCTCGATGGGCAACCGGCGCCGGGGCCGTTCAAGGATGGCATCAACGACTACGTGGTGGGTGGCGCAGACTCGGCAATCCGCCGGGACGTGGGCACCAAGGTCGCCGCGCGGTTTATCCTCGAACTGGCGGGCCAGGAGACCAAGACTCTGTACCTGCGGTTTGCGCCGGTGGACGCGCCTGAAGTCAATGCGCGCAAACTGTTCGAACTGCGCCGCCAAGAGGCAGACGACTTCTACGCCGCCTTGCAGCAAGGCATTGCCGATGATGACGCGCGCAATGTACAGCGCCAGGCCCTGGCCGGGCTGCTGTGGTCCAAGCAGCTGTACTACTTTGATGTAAACCAGTGGCTCGATGGCGACCCGGCCCAACCCGCGCCGCCGCCCGAGCGCCTGCACATCCGCAATACCCATTGGCGGCACCTGTCGAACTTCGACATTTTGTCCATGCCCGACACTTGGGAATACCCGTGGTATGCGTCCTGGGACCAGGGTTTCCAGGCCGTGGCGATGGCGTTGATTGATCCGGGGTATGCCAAGCAACAGTTGTTGTTGCTGGTCAAAGATCGCTTTATGCACCCCAATGGCCAGCTGCCGGCGTATGAATGGCGTTTCGACGACGCCAACCCGCCGGTGCATGCCTGGGCCAGTTGGCGCGTGTATCAGCAGGACAAGGCGCTGACCGGCGTGGGCGACATGGACTTTCTCGAGCGGATTTTCCACAAGCTGCTGCTGAATTTTTCCTGGTGGGTCAACCGCAAGGACGCCGAGGGCCGCAACCTGTTCCAGGGCGGCTTCCTGGGCCTGGACAACATCGCCTTGTTCGACCGCTCGGCCACCTTGCCGCCAGGCTACCAGTTGGATCAGGCCGACGGCACCGCGTGGGTCGCGGCCTATGCCCTGGACCTGATGCGCATTGGCCTGGAACTGGCCAAGCGCAATGTTGTGTACGTGGATATCGCGGTGAAGTTCTTTGAGCACTTCCTCTACATCGCCGGCGCGATCAACCGCGTGGACGACAGCGCCGAAGGCTTGTGGGATGAGCAGGACCAGTTCTTCTACGATGTGCTGCACCGCCCGGACGGCCAGAACGAGCCGGTGCGCCTGCGCTCCATCGTCGGCCTGATGCCGTTGTTTGCCGTGTTGGTGCTGGAGCAACGCGAGCACGAAGGCTTGCAAGGCTTGCGTGAGCGGCTACTGGGTTTCATGAAGCACCGGCCGGATTTGGCCAAGCTGGTGTCGCGCTGGAACGAACCAGGGCAGGGCAACCGCCTGTTGCTCGCCTTGCTGCGCGGCGAGCGCACCAAGGACCTGCTGCGGCGCATGCTCGATGATCAGGAGTTTTTGTCGGCCTTCGGCGTGCGTTCCCTGTCCAAGGCATTCGCCGAGCAGCCGCTGGCGCTGAAGATGAACGGCGACACCCTGTGCGCGCGTTACCAGCCCGGCGAGTCCGACTCACGCTTGTACGGCGGCAACTCCAATTGGCGCGGGCCGCTGTGGATGCCGGTGAACTACATGCTGATTGAATCGCTGCGCGAGTTTCACCGCTACTACGCGGATAACTTCTCGGTGGAGTACCCGACGGGAAGTGGTTATCTGGCGTCCCTGGAAGAAGTAGCCGACAGCCTCAGCCAAAGTTTGACCCGCTTGTTTTTACGCGATGAAGATGGCCTGCGCCCGTCGATGGCGGGCTATGCGCAATTGGAAGCAGACCCGGCCAGTCGCGATCTGGTGTTGTTCCATGAGTATTTCCATGGCGAAACCGGGCGTGGGTTGGGGGCTTCGCATCAGACCGGGTGGAGTGCGTTGGTGGCGTTGTTGCTGCAACCGAAAAGCTAAGCCGTGCCACTGATTCGCTTTTCTGTGGGAGCTGGGTTGCGTGCTGTGGCGGTCTTTTGGTGGTGTACATATCCGTTGCTGCGGTAACGGCTTCTATTGGTTCCGCTCTTACAGCCAGCCCTTTCAAGGTCTTTTAACTTTAGCGGCCTTAAGCACCCGATCCGTCGATACGTGGGCATTCGCGGCTTTGCCTTCAAGCCATTCCTTAGGTTTAGGCACCTTCGG
>NZ_CBFHAZ010000165.1:0-8701 GCF_965653655.1 Pseudomonas onubensis
CGCGAAAGCGGTGTGTCATTCAACACATCCAGTGACTGATACACCGCATTCGCGAGCAAGCCCGCTCCCACACAAGCCCGCTCCCACACTAGGTCCAGTTCCAACCTTTACCGAGAGTGACCCATGACTACCTTGCATGCTGAAGCAGTGGGTAAAAGAACCTGGCCGCAATACCTCGGCTGGGGCCTGTTCCTGGTCCTGCTGGCCTGGGCCTGGCACGGCGCCGAGATGAACCCGCTGGCGCTGTACCGCGATTCCGGAAACATGGCGACCTTCGCCGCCGACTTCTTCCCGCCCGACTTCCACGAATGGCGCTCCTACCTCAAGGAGATGATCGTCACCGTACAAATCGCCTTGTGGGGCACGGTGCTGGCCATCGTCTGCTCGGTGCCGCTGGGCATCTTGTGCGCCGACAACATCACCCCGTGGTGGGTCCACCAACCGCTGCGCCGTGTGATGGATGCCTTCCGCTCCATCAATGAAATGGTCTTCGCCATGTTGTTCGTGGTCGCCGTCGGCCTCGGTCCTTTCGCCGGTGTTTTGGCCTTGTGGATCAGCACCACCGGCGTGCTCGCCAAGCTGTTTGCCGAAGCCGTCGAAGCCATCGACCCAGGCCCGGTAGAAGGCGTGCGAGCCACCGGCGCAAGTGCCTTGCAGGAAGTGATCTACGGCGTGATCCCGCAAGTGATGCCGCTGTGGGTGAGCTACGCGCTGTACCGCTTCGAAGCCAATGTGCGCTCGGCGACGGTGGTGGGCATGGTCGGCGCCGGCGGTATCGGCGTGATCCTCTGGGAAAACATTCGCGCCTTCCAGTTCGTACAAACCTGCGCGGTGCTGCTGGTGATCATCGTGGTGGTGAGCTGTATCGACGTGCTGTCCCAACGCCTGCGCAAGCAGTTCATCTGACGCCGGAGGGGTGCCCGCGCGGCGCTTTTTTTAAGCATGCAGTTGTCTAGACAAGATGAGCCGGTGTACCGCGAACTCGCGGATATCCTGCGCCGTGAATTGAGCAGCTACCAGGCCGGTGACTTCCTGCCCGGCGAGGTGCACATGGCCGAGCGCTTCGGCGTCAACCGCCACACCTTGCGCCGTGCCATCGACGAGCTGGTGTTTGAAGGTAGCCTGTTGCGCCGCCAGGGCAAGGGCACCCAGGTGCTCGACCGCCCGCTGATTTACTCGATGGGCGCCGAGACCTCCTACAGCCAATCACTGTCGGCCCAGGGCGTCGGCGTGCAGGCGGTGTTGCTCAAGCGCCGCTACTGCTACGCCAGCCGCGACGAAGCCCTGCATTTGGGTATCGCCGAGATGGCGCCGATGATCGAGCTGCAAACCCTGCGCAAGCTTGATCACCAGCCCGTCAGCCTGATCCGCCATCGCTACTGCGCCAGCCGTGCGCCATTGCTGGCTGATTACAACGGCGGCTCCCTGCGCCAGTACCTGCGTGAACGAGCGCTGCCGCTGACCCGCACCCAAAGCCTGATCGGTGCGCGTTTGCCCAACCGTGATGAGGCCGCGCTGCTGATGATGCCTCGGCACTTGCCGGCCCTCACGGTATTTACCCTTTCCTGCGATCGCGACGGCCGCCCGGTGGAGCTGGCGCAGTCCACCAGCCGTTCGGATCGCTTTCAGTACCAAGTGGTGACTTGAATGATGAGTGTGTCCCCGCGACAACATTGGATCGGCGTATTAGCCCGCGCCCAGCTCAATGAACTGCAACCCTTTGAGGCCGCGTTGAAAGACGCCGAGTACCAACTGATCCGCGCCCCGGAAATCGGCATGACCCTGGTGCGCGGGCGCATGGGCGGTGACGGCGCGGCCTTCAACGTCGGTGAAATGAGCGTGACCCGCTGCGTGGTGCGCCTGGCCGACGGCCGCACCGGCTACAGCTACCTGGCCGGGCGCGACAAGCTGCATGCCGAGCTGGCCGCCCTGGCCGATGCGCATCTGCAAGGCACGCAACCGAGCCTGTGGCTCAGCGATTTGATCACCGCACTGGCCACTGCCCAGGCCCAGCGCCGTGCGCAAAAAGAAGCCGACACCGCTGCCACCAAGGTCGAGTTCTTCACCTTGGTGCGAGGAGAAAACTGATGAACGCTCACCTGTTGCAACCGGCCTTTGTCGAGCCGGTGCTGGATGCCCAACGCGGTTTTCGTGCGGCCCTCAAGGCGTTGGCCGAACCCGGTTTGATCCAGCATCTGCCGTCCGCGCCACGCCTCGACGGCCTGGCGCCCGCCACCTACGCGCTGTGCCTGGCCCTGCTGGATATGGACACGCCACTGTGGCTGGCGCCGAGCTTCGACACGCCGCTGATCCGCGCCAACCTGGCCTTCCACTGTGGTTGCCCGCTCACCGATAAACGCGAAGACGCAGTGTTCGCGCTGCTCGGTGAGCAAGACCTGCTTGACCTCGGCGGCTTCGACCACGGCAACGACCGTTACCCGGATCAGTCCTGCACCTTGCTGGTTCAGCTTACCGACCTGGAGTCCGGTCGCGGCCTGCACTGGCGCGGCCCAGGGATCAAAACCCAGCGCCTGGTAAACCTGCCGGTGCCGCAAGCCTTCTGGCCAGAGCGCCAACGCCGCGAAGCCTTTCCGCGAGGCCTGGACCTGTTGTTCACCGCCGGCCACCACCTGATCGGCCTGCCGCGCAGCAGCCGCATTGCACAGGAGCACGCCTGATGTACGTAGCCGTCAAAGGTGGCGAACAGGCCATCGACAATGCCCACCGCCTGCTGGCGAAAAAACGCCGGGGCGATACGGCCATTCCTGAGTTGAGCGTGAGGCAAATCCGCGAGCAATTGCCGCTGGCGGTGGCGCGGGTGATGACCGAAGGCTCGTTGTTTGACGAAGAGCTGGCTGCGCTGGCGATCAAGCAGTCGGCAGGGGATTTGGTCGAGGCGATCTTCCTGTTGCGCGCCTACCGCACCACGCTGCCGCGCTTCAGCCCGAGCCTGCCGATTGATACGTCGCAGATGTGCTTGAGCCGACGTTTGTCGGCCACGTTCAAGGACGTGCCCGGCGGCCAACTGCTCGGCCCGACCTTCGACTACACCCACCGCCTGCTGGATTTTTCGCTGCTGGCCGAAGGTGAATACCCAGGCCCGCAGACCACGGCGGATGCACAGATTGACGCCTGCCCACGGGTGCTCGGTTTGCTCGCCAAAGAAGGCCTGATCAAGCACGAAGCCGACGACAACGCCAGCGTCGCCGACATCACCCGCGACCCCTTGGAATACCCGGCCAGCCGTGCCGAGCGCCTGCAAGCCCTGGCCCGTGGCGACGAGGGTTTCCTGCTCGCGCTGGGCTACTCGACCCAACGCGGTTACGGCCGCAACCACCCGTTTGCCGGTGAGATTCGCATCGGTGACGTCGAGGTGTGGATCGACCCCGAAGAGCTGGGCTTTCCCATCTGCCTGGGCAGCATCGAAGTCACCGAGTGCGAGATGGTCAACCAATTCGTCGGCTCGGCCACCGAGCTGGCGCAGTTCACCCGTGGTTACGGCCTGGCGTTCGGGCATGCCGAGCGCAAGGCCATGGGCATGGCGCTGGTGGATCGCTCGCTGCGTGCCGAGGAATACAACGAAGAGGTCGTCTCGCCGGCCCAGCGCGAAGAGTTTGTGCTGGCCCACTGCGACAACGTCGAGGCGGCGGGGTTTGTCTCGCACCTCAAATTGCCTCACTACGTGGACTTCCAGTCCGAGCTGGAACTGATCCGCAAACTGCGCCAACCGGCCGAGGGCAACCGCCATGAATGACTTGACCCAAGCGGCTGCGCGCGATTCGGCGTACAACTTCGCCTACCTCGACGAACAGACCAAACGCATGATCCGCCGCGCCTTGCTCAAGGCCGTGGCGATTCCCGGTTACCAAGTGCCGTTTGGCGGCCGCGAAATGCCATTGCCTTACGGCTGGGGCACCGGCGGCATGCAATTGACCGCCGCGATCCTCGGTGATGATGACGTGCTCAAGGTGATCGACCAGGGCGCCGACGACACCACCAACGCCGTGTCGATTCGGCGCTTTTTCGCCCGCACGGCGGGGGTTGCCACCACCGAAGCGACGCCCGACGCCAGCGTGATCCAGACCCGCCACCGCATCCCGGAAACGCCCTTGCAGGCCGGTCAGATCATGGTCTACCAGGTGCCGATCCCCGAGCCGCTGCGCTTTATCGAACCCTCGGAAACCGAGACCCGCACCATGCACGCCCTGAATGATTACGGGGTGATGCACGTCAAACTCTTTGAGGACATCGCCACCTTCGGCCATATCGCCACCAGCTACGCCTACCCGGTGATGGTCGATGAGCGCTACGTGATGGACCCGTCGCCGATCCCTAAATTCGACAACCCCAAACTCGACATGAGCCCGGCGCTGATGCTGTTCGGCGCCGGCCGCGAAAAGCGCCTGTACGCGGTGCCGCCGTACACCCAGGTCACCAGCCTGGACTTCGAAGACCACCCGTTCGAAGTGCAGAAGTGGGAACACAACTGCGCCATCTGCGGCAGCCACGATTCCTTCCTCGATGAGCTGATTCTCGACGACGCGGGAACCCAGAGTTTTGTGTGTTCCGACACCTGGTATTGCGCCCAACGGGTCAAGGAGAACAACCAGTGAGCCAGCCGTTATTGCAAGTGCGTGACCTGTCGCTTTTGTATGGCCCGGAAAAGGGTTGCCAAGGCGTGAGCTTCGATCTGTATCCCGGCGAAGTGCTGGGAATCGTCGGCGAATCCGGCTCGGGTAAATCCACCTTGCTCTCGTTGTTGAGCGGGCGTTTGCCGCCGCAAGCCGGCAGCATCGGCTACCGCAGCAAGGACGGCGAATGGCTGGATTTGTACAGCGCCAGTGAAGCCGAGCGCCGCACCTTACTGCGCACCGAATGGGGTTTTGTCGAGCAGAACCCACGGGACGGCCTGCGCATGGGCGTGTCGGCCGGCGCCAACATCGGCGAACGCCTGATGGCCCAAGGCGTGCGCAACTATGCGCAACTGCGCGGCGCCGGGCTGGATTGGCTCGGCCAGGTGGAAATCGACCCGCAGCGCATCGACGATTTGCCGCGCACCTTCTCGGGCGGCATGCAGCAGCGCCTGCAAATCGCCCGCAACCTCGTCTCCAGCCCGCGCCTGGTATTCATGGACGAACCCACCGGCGGCCTGGATGTGTCGGTGCAAGCGCGCCTGCTCGACCTGTTGCGCGGCCTGGTACGTGAGCTGGATCTGGCGGTGGTGATCGTCACCCACGACCTGGCCGTTGCGCGTTTGCTCGCCGACCGCCTGATGGTGATGCGCCGCTCCCATGTGGTGGAAACCGGGCTCACTGACCAGATCCTCGACGATCCACAGCACCCTTACTCTCAACTGCTGGTGTCTTCGGTATTGCAGCCATGATGAATGCCTTGATCGAGGTCCGTGACCTCTCGAAAACCTTCACCCTGCATCAGCAACACGGCGTGGTGCTTAACGTGCTGCGCGGTGTGGACTTCAGTGTGCAGGGTGGTGAATGCCTGGTACTGCATGGCCAGTCCGGCGCGGGTAAAAGCACCTTGTTGCGCACCCTGTACGGCAACTACCTGCCAGCGGGTGGCAGCATCCGTGTGCAGCATGCCGGTGAGTGGCTGGAACTGGTCGGCGCCGAGCCGCGTGACATTCTCCAGGTGCGCCAGCAGACCCTCGGTTACGTCAGCCAGTTTTTGCGCGTCATCCCCCGCGTGGCCTGCCTGGACGTGGTGATGGAGCCGGCCCTGGCCCGTGGTTGGCCGAAGGCCGATGCACAGGCCCGCGCCGAACAGCTACTCACGCGCCTGAACATCCCGCAGCGCTTGTGGCAGCTGGCGCCCGGCACCTTCTCCGGTGGCGAACAACAGCGCGTCAATATCGCCCGGGGCTTCATGGTCGCCTGGCCGGTGATGTTGCTGGACGAACCTACCGCGTCCCTGGACGACAGCAACCGCCAAGTGGTGCTGGAACTGATGAACGAAGCCAAGGCCGCCGGCGCTGCGCTGATCGGCATCTTCCACGACCGCGCCGCCCGTGAAGCGGTCGCCGACCGCCATTTCGACATGACCCCATCGCCCGTCGCCCAAGAGGAATACGCCCATGCCCGCTGAACAGATCCTCACCAATGCCCAGGTCGTCACGGCGCAGCGCATGTTCCAGGGCACGGTGGTGTTGCGCGACGGCAAGATTGTCGACCTCGCCGAAGGCCGCAGCCAGTTGCCCCAGGCCCAGGATCTGGGTGGCGATTGCCTGCTGCCGGGCCTGGTAGAGCTGCACACCGACAACCTGGAAAAACACATGACCCCGCGCCCCGGCGTGGACTGGCCGTCGATCTCGGCGGTGCTCAGCCATGATGCGCAAATCATCGCGGCGGGGATCACCACGGTGTTCGACGCGGTGTCCATCGGCGATGTGAACCCCAAGGGCAACCGCATGAAAAAGCTGCCGGCGATGCTTGATGCGATCGCCTCGGCCGAAGACGCCGGCTTGACCCGCGCCGAACACCACCTGCACCTGCGCTGCGAGCTGTGCCACCCGGACACCCTCAGTGTGTTCCGTGACCTGGTGGAAAACCCGCTGGTACGCCTGGTGTCGGTGATGGACCATTCGCCGGGCCAGCGCCAGTTCGTGCTCGAATCCAAGTACCGTGAGTACTACATGGGCAAGTACCACCTCAACGACGAAGCCATGGACGCGTTTATCGTGTTGCAAATGGCCAATTCCAAGCAATACAGCGACCGCTATCGCGCGGCCATCGTCGCCCATTGCCTGGAACGCGGTCTGTCGGTGGCCAGCCATGACGACGCGACGCTGGCGCACGTGGAGGAATCGGCGGGTTATGGCATGACCATTGCTGAATTCCCTACCACGCTGGAGGCGGCGAAGGGCTGCCAGGCGCTGAACATGAAAGTGCTGATGGGCGCGCCGAACGTGGTGCGCGGCGGGTCGCACTCGGGTAATGTGGCCGCCGCCGGCCTGGCTGCCGAAGGATTGCTGGATATACTTTCCAGTGACTACTACCCGGCCAGCCTGTTGCAGGCGGCCTTTGTGCTGGCCGATCAACAGGATGGCGGCGACCTGTCGCGGGCCGTCAAGATGATCAGCCTGGCGCCTGCGCAAGCGGCGGGCCTGGCGGATCGCGGTGAAATTGCGATAGGCCTGCGAGCGGATTTGGTGCAAGCCCGTCGCTGCGAGGGGCTTCCTGTAGTGCAACAAGTCTGGCGACAAGCGAAGAGGGTGTTTTGATGGCAGGCAGGTTGATCTATCTCATCGGGCCATCCGGTTCGGGCAAGGACAGCCTGCTGGATGCCGCACGCCCACGCTTGGCCGAGCGCGGCTGCCGCATTGTGCGCCGCGTGATCACCCGCTCGCCGGAGGCGGTGGGCGAGGCCGCGCAAGGGGTGAGCCCGGAACAGTTTGCCGCGCTGCTGGCCGAGGGCGCGTTTGCCCTCAGTTGGCAGGCCAATGGCTTGTGGTATGGCATTCCCAAGGCCATCGATGAATGGCTGGCGGCAGGGGACGATGTGCTGGTCAATGGCTCGCGTGCGCACCTGGCGCAAACCCGTGAGCGCTATCCAAGCTTGTTGGTATTGTTGCTGACGGTGGATCAGGCCGTATTGCGCCAGCGCCTGATGGCGCGCGGGCGCGAGTCCCATGCCGATATCGAGGAACGCCTGGCGCGCAATGCGCGGTTCACCGCCGACTTGATCGCGGGCAATGGCAGCGGATTGTTTGTGCTCGACAATTCCGGCCCGCTGGAAAACACCGTCGAGCGCTTGCTCTGCTGCCTCGATCACGGGCACACGGCATGCGCCTGACCTTACTGGGCACCGGTGACGCGCGGCAGGTTCCGGTGTATGGCTGCGAGTGCGCGGCGTGCGGTCTGGCACGCAGCGATGCCAGCCTGCGCCGCCGCCCGTGCAGCGCGTTGATCGAGTGCGGTGACCAGCGCTGGTTGATCGATAGCGGTTTGCCCGACCTCTGCGAACGCTTCCCGCCGCGCAGCTTCAACGGGATTTTGCAGACCCACTATCACGCCGATCACGCTCAGGGTTTGTTGCACCTGCGCTGGGGCCAGGGCTTGATCATTCCGGTACACGGCCCCGCCGACCCGGAGGGTTTGTCCGACCTTTACAAACATCCGGGCATCCTCGATTTCAGCCAGCCGTTTGCCGAGTTTGAAACCCGGCGGTTTGGCGAACTGAGCGTTACTGCCTTGCCGTTGCAGCATTCAAAGCTGACCTTGGGTTATCTGCTGGAGGGCGAGGGGCGGCGCATCGCCTACCTCACCGACACCGTCGGTCTACCACCGGCTACCTTGGCCTGGTTGCAACGAGAGCCGTTGGACGTGCTGGTACTCGACTGCTCCATGCCGCCGCAGCCGCAAGCACCGCGTAATCACAATGACCTGACACTGGCGTTGCAGAGCATCGAAGAAACCGGCGCGCAGTTGGGTGTGCTGACCCATGTGGGGCACACCCTGGATGCCTGGTTGCTGGAGCACCGACGCGAGTTGCCACGGCATGTGACGGTGGCCTGGGATGGCCGGATTATTTGAACCCCGCATAACCCCGTGGGAGCTCCTTCGGTGCATGCAAATCCGCAGCCGACCTCATATTCAAAACTGCATGCGGTCAACTGTGGGAGCGGGCTTGCTCGCGAATGCGGTGGGTCAGTCAATTCATCTGTCACTGACAC
This sequence comes from Pseudomonas onubensis, assembly GCF_965653655.1. Taxonomy (NCBI): domain Bacteria; kingdom Pseudomonadati; phylum Pseudomonadota; class Gammaproteobacteria; order Pseudomonadales; family Pseudomonadaceae; genus Pseudomonas; species Pseudomonas onubensis. The sequence continues at coordinate 8,690 of NZ_CBFHAZ010000165.1, forward strand.
ACCGCATTCGCG
>NZ_CBFHAZ010000166.1:0-7974 GCF_965653655.1 Pseudomonas onubensis
GCTCGCGAAAGCGGTGTATCAGCCAGTAAATTTATTGCTGAACCACCGCATTCGCGAGCAAGCCCGCTCCCACATTAGATTGTCTTTATAGTGAGATTTGTGTCTCTTTATTGAGATTGCATAACGCCCAATGCCACCATTTTTTTGTACAGGGTCGATCTGCCCAGCCCCAACCGCTTGGCCGCCTCTACCACATTGCCTTCACAGGCCTTGAGTGCCGCCGCAATCACCTGCCGATCAAAGCGCTCCCGCGCCGCTGCAAACGTCTCGCCCTCGACTGATTCCACCCGCCCACGGGCCACCGGGCTGAACGTGCCGATCGCCGCACGAATTTCCTCGGCATCCAGCACCAGGTCATCACTCAACAACGCCGCGCGCTCCAGCACGTTGCGCAGCTCACGGATATTGCCTGGCCACGCATGCTGCGCCAGCAACGCCAAGGCTTCGCGGTCCAGCTCATGCTGGCTGCGCAGCTCTTCAAGAATCGCTTCGCTCAACGCCGGGATATCCTCCAGCCGCTCACGCAATGGTGGCACCTGGATCGGCAGCACGTTCAAGCGGTAATACAAATCCGCCCTGAATTCGCCGCGTTTGATCGCCGCTTCCAGGTCCATGGACGTGGCGGCAATCACCCGTACGTCGCTGTGCACCATCTCGTTGGAGCCCACCGGTTCGTATTCCTTTTCCTGCAACACGCGCAGCAGCTTGCTTTGCAGCGGCAGCGGCATGTCGCCGATTTCATCGAGGAACAGCGTGCCGCCCTGGGCGATCTGCAACTTGCCGGGGCGGCCTTTGCGGTCGGCACCGGTGAAGGCGCCCGGTGCAGTGCCGAAGAACTCGGCTTCGAGCAGGTCGCCGGGAATGGCCGCGCTGTTGATGCTGACAAACGCCTTATGGGCGCGCGTTGATGCGCCATGGATGGCCTGGGCCAACAGCTCTTTACCGGTGCCGGTCTCACCCAGCAGCAACACTGGCGACTCGGCACTCGCACTGCGCCGCGCCCGGCGTTTGACTTCCAGGCTGGCCGCGCTGGTGCCGATAAAATGCGCGAAGTTGTATTTGCTCTGGCGTGAACGCAACAGCGAACGGGTGGAGGCCAGCTCCTGCTGCATGCTCAGGTAGCGCTCGATCAGCGGCGACAAGTTGCGCAGCTCATCAAACAGCGCAAACCCGATCGCGCCGATCACCGCGCCTGCGTCATCGTGGATCGGCAGGCGCATCACCACCAAGGGGCCTTTGGGTGTGTCCTGGATATCCAGCAGAATCGGCTGGTCGTTGCGCACCACTTGGCGTAACAGGCTATTGGAAATCACCTGCTCGCACGGCTGGCCGATGGCTTCATCCGCGCTTTTAAGGCCGAAACGCTTGGCGTAGCGCTCGTTCATCCACACGATATTCGCGTCGCGATCGACAATCACCGTGCCTTCGCTGGACTGCTCGATGATCTCGAACAGCGACTGGATGGCCAGGCCGCGAACCTGCTGGTAGTCCTTGAGGCTGTCGCTGATGTTCATATTTATGCCGTCAACACCAATGGAGGGTGGAGTCGCGATCCTGTGGGAGCGGGTTTGCTCGCGAAAGCGGTGTATCAGTGCCGGATGTATTGGCTGACACGCCGCCTTCGCGAGCAAGCCCGCTCCCACAGGGGAGAGAGTGCTCCTACAAGGGAATGTGCGCCGCAGCCAGCAGCTCTTTGGTGTAAGGATGTTGCGGCGCGTCGAACACCACATGGCTTGCGCCGCGCTCCACCACCTTGCCGTCCTTGATCACGATCATGTCGTGGGCCATGGCCCGCACCACCGCCAGGTCGTGGCTGATAAACAGATAGGTCAGGCCGTATTTTTCCTGCAGTTCACGCAACAGCGCCACCACTTGTTTCTGCACGGTGCGGTCGAGGGCCGAGGTCGGCTCGTCCAGCAGCATCAGTGCCGGCTTAAGCACCAGGGCGCGGGCGATGGCGATGCGCTGGCGTTGGCCGCCGGAAAACTCATGGGGGTAACGGTGGCGGCTTTCGGGGTCGAGCCCCACATCCTTGAGCACCTGGACCACTTGCGCATCACGCTCGGCCAGGCTGCAGGGCGCATGCACTTCCAGGCCCTCGCTGATGATCTGCTGCACCGACATGCGCGGGCTGAGGCTGCCGAACGGGTCCTGGAACACCACCTGCATCTGCTTGCGCCATGGGCGCATCTGCTGGTTGTTCAGCGGGTCGAGGGCTTCGCCCTGAAAACGGATGCTGCCGGTGGAATCGAGCAAGCGCAGGATGGCCTGGCCGAGGGTGGATTTGCCCGAGCCGGACTCGCCGACAATCCCCAGGGTCTTGCCACGTTGCACGCTAAGGCTGATGCCGTCGACTGCGCGCAGCCAGGTTTTGCGCCTGAACAGCCCGCCGCCGAGGGGGAATTGCACGCTCAGGTCGTCAACTTGCAACACGGTTTCGCGTTCATCACTGCACAGCGCATCGCCAGCGGGTTCCGCATCCAGCAGCAAGCGGCTGTACGGGTGTTGCGGCGCCGTGAACAGCGTCTCGCAGTCGGCCTGCTCGACAATCTCCCCGGCGCGCATCACGCACACGCGCTGGGCAATGCTGCGCACCAGGTTGAGGTCATGGCTGATCAGCAGCAGCGACATGCCCAGGCGTTGTTGCAAGGACTTGAGCAGCAGCAGGATCTTGCGTTGCACGGTCACGTCCAGCGCGGTGGTGGGTTCGTCGGCAATCAGCAGTTCCGGCTCGCAGGCCAGGGCCATGGCGATCATCACTCGCTGGCGCTGGCCGCCGGAGAGTTGATGCGGGTAAGCCTTGAGGCGCTCCTGGGGTTTCTGGATGCCCACCAGTTCGAGCAGTTCCAGAATGCGCGCCTGCGCCGCCTTGCCACCCAGGCCCTTGTGCAGCAGCAGGGTTTCGCCGATCTGCTTTTCGATGCTGTGCAGCGGGTTGAGCGAGGTCATCGGCTCCTGGAAGATCATCGCAATGCGGTTGCCGCGCAGCTTTTGCAAGGTGGCCGCCGAGGCGCCGATCAGCTCCTGGCCGCGATATTTCACCGAGCCGGTGGTGTGCGTGCCAGCCTCGGGCAGCAATTGCAGAATCGAATGGGCGGTCACCGACTTGCCCGAACCCGACTCGCCGACCAATGCCAGGCATTCTCCAGGGCGCACGTCCAGGCACAGTTTGCTCACCACGGTCTGGCCGTTGAAGGCGACGCAAAGGTCGCGGATCTCGATCAGGTTCATACGCAATTACTCATGAGCGTGGGTCGAAGGCATCACGCAATGCCTCGCCGATAAAAACCAGCAGCGACAGGATCAGCGCCAGGGTGAAAAACGCCGTCAGGCCCAGCCAGGGTGCTTGCAGGTTCTGCTTGCCCTGGGCGATCAGCTCGCCCAGGGACGCACTGCCGGCGGGCATGCCGAAACCGAGAAAATCCAGGGCGCTCAGGGTCGAAATCGCCCCGGTCAGGATAAACGGCAGGTAGCTCAAAGTGGCGGTCATGGCATTGGGCAGGATATGCCGGCGAATGATCTTGCCGTCACCCAGGCCCAAGGCGCGCGCAGCCTTGACGTATTCCAGGTTGCGCCCGCGCAGGAACTCGGCGCGCACCACGTCCACCAGGGCCAGCCAGGAAAACAGCGCCATGATCCCCAGCAGCCACCAGAAATTTGGCTCGACAAAACCGGACAAAATGATCAGCAGGTACAGCACCGGTAACCCGGACCATACTTCGAGGATGCGCTGGCCGAGCAGGTCGACCCAGCCGCCGTAGTAACCCTGCAACGCGCCGGCGGCAATGCCGATGGCGGCACTGATGGCGGTGAGCGCCAGGGCAAACAGGATCGACACCCGTGCGCCAAAGATCACGCGCGCCAGCACATCGCGGGATTGATCATCGGTGCCCAGCCAGTTCACCGTCGAGGGCGGGCTGGGGGCAGGGCGGGTCAGTTCGTAGTTGGGCGTGTCATCGCTGAACGGGATCGGCGGGAACAACATCCAGCCGCCGTCCTGCTTGATCAGCTTTTGCACGTAGTCACTGCGGTAGTCGGCCTGGAAGGGCAGCTGGCCGCCGAACTGCTGCTCGGTGTAGCGCTTGAACACCGGGAAATACAGTTCGTTCTTGAAGCTCAGTACCAAAGGTTTGTCATTGGCGATCAACTCGCCGCCCAGGGTCAGGATAAACAGGCCGATAAACAGCCACAGCGACCACCAACCGCGGCGGTTCTTCTTGAAGCGCTCGAAACGTCGACGGGCCACCGGAGACAGATTAAGCATCAGGCATTCCTCGCGGCGAAGTCGATACGCGGGTCCACCAGGGTGTAGCAGAGGTCACCGATGAGTTTTATCAAGAGCCCGAACAGGGTGAAGATAAACAACGAACCAAAGACCACCGGGTAGTCACGCGACACGGCGGCTTCGTAACTCATGCGGCCCAGGCCATCGAGGGAAAAGATCACCTCGATCAGCAGGGAACCGGCAAAAAACACGCTGATAAAGGCCTGGGGAATCCCCGAGATCACCAGCAGCATGGCGTTGCGAAACACATGGCCGTAGAGCACACGCCGTTCACTCAAACCCTTGGCGCGGGCGGTGACCACGTATTGGCGCGTGATTTCATTGAGGAATGAGTTTTTGGTGAGGATGGTCAGCGTGGCGAAACCGCCGATCACCAACGCGGTGACGGGCAACACCAGGTGCCAGAAGTAGTCGGCAATTTTGCCGATTGTGCTGAGTTCGTCGAAGTTCTCCGAGACCAGCCCGCGCACCGGGAACCAGTTCAGCGAAGTGCCACCGGCGAACAGCACGATCAGGAACATCGCAAACAGGAAGGCCGGCATGGCATAGCCGATGACAATTGCGGTGCTGCTCCACACGTCAAAGCTGCTGCCGTGGCGCACGGCCTTGCGAATCCCCAAGGGGATCGACACCAGATAGGTGATCAAGGTGGCCCATAAACCGAGGGAAATGGTCACCGGCATTTTTTCCAGAATCAGGTCTATCACGCTTTTGCCGCGAAAGAAGCTGTTGCCGAAGTCCAGCTGGGCATAGTTCTTGAGCATCAGCCACAGGCGTTCCGGCGCGGGCTTGTCGAAGCCGTACTGTTTTTCGATGTCCTTGATCAATTTGGGGTCCAGGCCACGGCTGGCGCGCGAGCCGTTGACGGCTTCGCCGCCACCACCACCGATACCGCCGCCACCGATGCCTTGCAGGTGGGCAATGGCTTGTTCCACCGGGCCGCCGGGCGCGGCCTGCACGATCACGAAGTTGACAAGCAGGATGATCACCAGCGTGGGGATGATCAGCAGCAGGCGCCGCACGATATAGGCAAACATCAGCGCGTTCCTCCGCGTTTTTTCAACTCGGCGTTCATCTGTTCATTGGTCAGTGGTGTGGGGCTGATTTCCCACCAGGTTTCCAGCGCTTCGTCGTTCTTGGCCTCGATGGCCGGGCGGCCGAAGCGGTTCCACCACGCGGCCGAGGTGCCGGGTGGGTAGTAGTTGGGGATCCACAGGTAGTTCCATTGCAGCACGCGGTCCAGCGCATGCGCATAGGTGAGCATCTGCGCCTGGGTGTTGGCTTTGACCAGCCCGCTGATCAGGGTGTCGACGGCGGGGTCTTTAAGCACCATGTAGTTGTTCGCGCCTGGGTCGTAGGCGGCCTGCGAGCCGAAATAGTTGTACAGCTCCATACCTGGCGAGGTGGTGACCGGGAAGCCGATCACGATCATGTCGTAATCACGCGCCATCAAGCGGTTAACGTACTGCGAAGAGTCGATGCGGCGGATATTCAGGGTGATGCCGATCTGCGCCAGGTTGCGTTTGTACGGCAGCAACAGGCGTTCCAGGCCGGCCTGGGCATTGAGGAAGGTGAACTCCAGCGGCTCGCCGTCGGCGTTGACCAGCTTGTCGCCCTTGGGTTTCCAGCCGGCGGCTTCCAGCAGCGCCAGGGCTTGCAGCTGTTTGTCACGGATCATGCCGCTGCCGTCGGTGACCGGCGCCTTGAACACCTGGGTGAACACTTCGTCCGGCACTTGGCCGCGCAGTGGCTCAAGAATCGCCAGTTCCTCTGGGGTCGGCGGTTGGCTAGCGGCCAGCGGGCTGTTGGAGAAGAAGCTCTGTTGGCGGATGTACATATTGCGCATCATCTGCCGGTTGGCCCATTCGAAGTCCCACAGCATCGCCAGCGCCTGGCGCACGCGGCGGTCCTTGAACATCGGCTTTTGCACGTTGAACACATAGCCCTGGGCCGGTTGCGGCATCTCTTTGGCTAAGTGCGCACGTTGCAGGCGGCCATCGTCGAGGGCCGGGCCGTTGTAGCCGATAGAGTAGCCGGTGGCGGAGAACTCGCGGTTGAAGTCATAGGCGCCGCCGCGCAGCACCTGGCGGGCCACCTCGGTGTCGCCGAAGTACTCCAGGCTCAGGTGATCGAAGTTGTACAGGCCACGGCTGACGGGCAAGTCCTTGCCCCACCAGTCGGGGTCGCGGGTGAAGGTGATGGTGCTGCCGGAGTCGATCTTGCTGATTTTGTACGGGCCGCTGCCCAGCGGTGCTTCGTAGCCGCCACCGTTGGCGAAGTCGCGGGTTTTCCACCAATGCTCGGGGAACACCGGCAGGGTGGCGATATCCAGGGGCAGGGTGCGGTTTTCATTGCTGGAAAAGTCGAAGCGCACCTGGCGCTCGCCTTCGACTTCGACGTGCTTGACGTCGGCAAACAGCGTGCGAAAGCGCAGGCTGCCTTGGGTCATTAGCAGGTCGAAGCTGTAGCGCACGTCTTCGGCGGTGATCGGCGTGCCATCGGCAAAGCGTGCCTTGGGGTTGAGGTAGAAGCGCAGTGACAGGCCGTCGTCGGCGCGTTCCATTTTTTCGGCGACCAGTCCGTAGACGGTGTAGGGCTCATCCAGGGAGCGCTGGGCCAGCGGGGCGTAGAGCCAGCCGTCGACCTGGGAGACTCCGATGCCTTTGTCTATGTACGGCAACACATGGTCGAAGCGCCCGATTTCGATGGCTGAGCGTCGCAGGCTGCCGCCTTTGGGGGCGCTGGGGTTGGCGTAGTCGAAATGAGTGAAGCCGGTGGGGTACTTGGCCGGCTCGCCGTATACCGTAAGGTAGGCTTGCGGGGCCGCGATCACGGCGGTGCTGGCCAGTAGCAGGGCCAGGGTGGAGCTGAAGAGTTTTGTGGAAAAAACCAATCGCATTATCAGCCTTGAGCGCCGGGTGAATAGTAATAGGGATTTGTACGTTAACGGCTTATGGGGTGCCCGTCACCTGATGCACAACGGCCCACCAAAAGGCGGGCCGTTGTTTATAGCATCAGTGCAGACAGGATCAGTCCTGGCGGCTGGTGACTTCCAGCAGGTGGTAGCCGAACTGGGTTTTTACCGGGCCTTGCACGGTGTTGACCGGGGCGCTGAAGACGACGGTGTCGAATTCCTTGACCATCTGGCCTGGGCCGAACGAACCCAGGTCACCGCCTTGACGGCTGGATGGGCAGCTGGAGTTGGCTTTGGCGATTTCTGCGAAATCGGCGCCGCCTTCGATCTGGGCCTTGAGTTCGTTGCACTTGTCTTCGGAGGAAACGAGGATGTGGCGGGCGGTGGCTTTGGCCATGGGGGTAACTCCTTGAAGTAAAAAGGGTGAGCCTACCGGATTCAGGCGGTTTTTTGTTGGCAAAGTTCCATCTTGTGGTGGGTTGGGGTGATTGAGTACATATCCGTTGCTGCGGTAACGGCTAACCCGGCGTCCTGCCGGGTTAGCCACGGATTCAAGCCTGCGTTCGGCCATCGTGGTTAACGGGGCGTCTCAGATCAAAAGCAGATTAAGATCAAAATCTACAGCACGGCGGCCTGAAAGCCGACCTGAGTGGTTGAAGCAAAAGCCAGATCAATTGCAAATCAAAAGCCTGTCTAGCTGATGCAACTGGGTCTAAATGTGGGAGCGGGCTTGCTCGCGAATGCGGTGGGTCAGTGACAGATGAATCAACTGACC
>NZ_CBFHAZ010000167.1:0-7868 GCF_965653655.1 Pseudomonas onubensis
GCGGAGTGTCAGTCACTGTATTAGGCGACTGACCCACCGCCTTCGCGAGCAAGCCCGCTCCCACATGTTTGACCGCATTTCTACAGGTGGATGGGGTCAGGCTTTAGTGCCTAACCCATCCGCCCGGAACATCCCGCGAATCCCGCGTACCGCCTGGCGAATCCGGTCCTGGTTTTCGATCAGCGCAAAGCGCACATGATCATCGCCATACTCACCGAAGCCAATCCCCGGCGACACACACACCTTCGCCTCCAGCAGCAGCTTCTTGGCAAATTCCAGCGACCCCATGGCGGCATACTGCTCGGGGATTTTTGCCCAGACGTACATCGACGCCTTCGGATTCTCGACCATCCAGCCCAGCTCATGCAGGCCTTTGACCAGCACGTTACGGCGCTGGCGATACTGCTCGGCAATGTCTTTCACGCACTGCTGATCGCCTTCCAGCGCCGCAATCGCTGCCACTTGCAGCGGGGTGAAGGTGCCGTAGTCGTGGTAACTCTTGATCCGCGCCAGGGCGTTGACCAGTTCCGGGTTACCGACCATAAAGCCGATGCGCCAGCCGGCCATGTTGTAGCTCTTGGACAGGGTGAAAAACTCCACCGCAATGTCCTTGGCGCCTGGCACCTGCATGATCGAGGGGGCTTTCCAGCCGTCGTAGACGATATCGGCGTAGGCCAGGTCGTGGACAACAAGCACGTCGTACTGCTTGGCCAGGGCGATCACGCGTTCGAAGAAGTCCAGTTCCACGCACTGCGCGGTGGGGTTGGACGGGAAGCCGAGGATCATCATCTTCGGCTTGGGGATCGAGCCACGAATCGCCCGTTCCAGCTCGGCGAAGAAGTCCACGCCCGGCACCAGCGGCACCGAACGCACCTGGGCGCCGGCAATCACGGCACCGTAGATGTGAATCGGGTAGCTTGGGTTGGGCACCAGCACGGTGTCGCCCTGGTCCAGGGTCGCCAGCATCAAGTGCGCCAGGCCTTCCTTGGAACCAATGGTCACGATGGCTTCGGATTCCGGGTCGATATCCACTTCGTAGCGGTCTTTGTACCAGCGCGAAATGGCCCGGCGCAGACGCGGAATGCCTTTGGAGGTGGAGTAACCGTGGGTGTCTTCACGCTGGGCGACGGTGACCATTTTTTCCACAATGTGTGGAGGCGTGGCGCCGTCAGGGTTACCCATGCTCAAGTCGATGATGTCTTCGCCGCGCCGACGCGCAGCCATCTTCAGCTCGGCAGTGATATTAAAAACGTAAGGGGGGAGTCGATCTATGCGCGCAAAGCGGCGCGGCGAACCTTGGTCGGCCATTGTTGCCTCGAAGTACGTAAGCGCCCGGAACCGTCCGAGCGACGTCGGCCACTGCGGCGGCCTGCGGGGCAGACAATACGGTCGATGATGGCCAGTTGTCCAGATGCGTAGGAAAAATTTCTACTTGGAGTGCAGCGTGGATATGCCCCTATACTCGACGCGGGTTTGTTCCCTCATAAGAAGGAGACTGTTCGTATGGATCAGCAGGCAAAACTACCGTTAGAGCCACGCATGGAAGCCGGTAAAGCCCTGGTAATCGCTGGGGTACAAGGGCGTTATTCAAAGGCCACAGTGGGTGATATCCCAAAGCTGTGGGATTTGTTCAACACCTGCATCAAAGACATCAAAAAGCGCGTCGGGGGCGTGACCTATGGTGTGTGCCATAACCCCCATAATGGCGAATTTGACTACATGGCCGGGGTTGAAATCCCGACTAAAAGCGACGTGCCGGGCAACTTTGAATTCATCGAAATTGCGCCCCTCAACTATGCCGTGTTCCCGCATCACGGGCCGGTGCAGGCACTGGAGCAAACCTACGAGCGCATCATGTTCGAGTGGTTGCCGCACTCGGGCTACAAAGTGATGGGCGCGGATTTCGAACGCTACAGTGCTGATTTTAACGCCGACAAGGGCACGGGGGCGGTGGAGATCTGGCTGCCGGTTGGCGAAAAGGGCTGACGGCAGTGCTGTCAGCGCCGGCAGGCCGGCGCCGACAGACGTATCAATACAGCGTGTTTTTGACCCGCTCCGGCATCTCTCGGTCATAGGCCTCGGCATCAAACTGCCCAGCATTGAGCCGCTTGTGAAATGCTCCGGCCGACGGTAACGCCGAGCGGTCCAAATGTTTTTCGGGGTTCCAGCAGTCCGAGCGCACAAAGGCCTTGGAGCAGTGAAAATACGCGGCCTCCACCTGCACCAGAATCACCGAACGTGCCGGTTTGCCATTCACCGCAAAACTCTCCAGCAGCTCGGGCTCGATGGAAATCTGCGCCCGGCCATTCACGCGCAACGTTTCGCCAACCCCCGGGATGATGAACAGTAAGGCAATGCGTGGGTCTTGCAGCAGATTGCGCAGGGTGTCGAGCCGGTTATTGCCCGGCCGGTCCGGGATCGCCAGGGTGCGCTCATCCACAATCCGTACAAACCCCGGCACATCACCACGTGGCGAGCCATCAATGCCGTCCGGCCCGGATGAACTCACCACCACCAACGGCGACGCCCGCACCATGGCCTGGTAATCCTCGTTGAGAAACGCGATCTCCTTGCGCATCGCCCGCTCGTGGGGCGGGCCGTAGAGGGTTTCGAGTTGTTCGAGGGTTGTCAGCATAGTCACCACCTTGTCCTTGGATGAGTACAGAAGCATTCAGCCACCGAAGCTCTGCTGGTAGCTCTGGGCTGATTGTCGAATGGCCTTTGCAACGTCAGGCGCTAACCGACAGTATTCGTCTTCGCGCTTGAGCACGACCTCAAGGGTTTGCAGCAGCGCCTGAATACGCGCCTCAGGTTTTTCGATCTCGCAGGTTTTTGCAAACTCAAGGATGCCCAAACGTGAGGCAAACATTGATTTGTTGCCGGACAGGTCCAGCGCGAGTGTGTCTTCAGGTATATAGGCGGTGGTATTCACGATGTCGTAAGCCGGGGCCAGGCGCGCGTCAAATTTAATCGGGTCACTGTAGAGCACACCGAAGTTTTTCAGGTGAGCATCGCCGTTTCCCACGATGCAACTCAAAGCCACGCTATCGAACAATTGGTCCAACGAGCTGCGTTGGTTTTCCGGTGAGCAAAACGCGCGTACAGCCTTGGCAATGGCGGCATAGCTCTTGGTGTATTTCTGTTCGGCAGACAGGCCCATCAGTGTGGTCATGTCTTCGAAACCCAGCGGGTTGAGCTGCTCGTCGCGATCAAAGCGCCGCATGATGAATAGCTTATGGTTCTGCGACAGATAAAACGGCGGCACGGGCAGGCCTGCATCCCGCGCAATGGACATGCACAGGTATTCATTGATGGCCAAGCCCGGAAACTCATCACGCCCGCTCTTGATAATCAGGTCGTTGGTTTTTGAAGTGAATTTTTGCTCGGGAGTTTGAGGTTTTTCTGGCACCAGCACTTTGGGCTGCACGCCAGAAATGCCCGCTCGAAGAATGTAACGGTCCACCAAGTCGGCGAACAGGTCTTCTGCTCCGTCCCACGCGAGAATTTCCGCCAGGTTCTCTCCGTTTGCGGGCGGACCGTTGCGTTGGATTAGTTCGTTTATCTGATCGGAAATCACGAAAACCCGGCCAATCGGTGCACTGCTACCTGACAAGGCAAGCAACAGCATCGGGTCCACTTTTACTGTTTTAGCCAGACGGTTACGCAACTGTTCCAGTACGTAGCCTTCGGGCAAATTCATTTGAAAGATTGGATGCAATTCGCGGCGGCGATATTCTTCTGCGCGCACGGGCATGGTAAGGCTGATGGCGCTTTGGGCCTGTGCCTTAGCGTCGTAGCGAAACAGGTAATCATCAGCGCCCACCAAGACGCTGCCGCTGTCGCCCTGAGGCGTATGAACGCTAAGAGCGGGGCTATTCATTGAACAAGTCCTCTAACTCTTCAAGTGTCGGCAGAGTCACTGGCACTAATTTGACCTCACTGCCCAGGGCGGCAATCACGCGAGCATAGGCATTCATGGAAACAGAGAGGCTGCCCTTCTCGATTTCGATCAGTTTTTGCCGGGTAACGCCCGCAAGTTTCGCCAGGTCCGCTTGTGTATAGCCACGGTTGAGGCGCATGGAGCGAACTTGTTGGCCTAAGCGTTGGGTGATAATAGAAGTGTCCATGTCACGTATTCATTACTTTTGATTATTTAAGTCATATATACGTTACATTTTTAAGCTGTCAATGCCATCCCGACCAAACACCCAACTCAACCTGCGCTCATACCCAACCCGCCCCTTATACGCCTCCCCGCTGTCCACCCACCCAGCCGCCAGATACAACCCCATCGCCGCCACATTGTCGGTGTCCACCGACAACTCCAGCGCCTTGATCTGCGGCCACGCCTGCAGGGCTGCCGCCGGCAATCCCTGCAAACACGCTTTGCCAAACCCGCGCCCTTGCTGATGCCGGTCCACCTGTAACGCGTGCAGCGTGGCGCTGTGTTCATCGGCCCAATGGGGCAGGCAGGGCGGGCGTTTGAGCAGCAGGAAGGCCACGGGCGTTTCGTCGGCCAGCAGGGCAAAGCCTTTGATCGCACCGGGCTTGGGGTTGACCAACAGGCTGTTGAGCGCGCAGTAGATATCGCCGGAATACGCCAATTGCTCGGGGTGCACTTGCAGGGTGTCGAGCTGCTGTTTTTGCACAAGGCTCAGCGTCTCATAGGCGACGAGGCGTGTTTCCATCGGGGGCGCATCCGAAATCCTACAAAGAGGCGGGGATTCTAGCGGGTTTGCTCGGAGCGAAATTATTTTTCAGCGGTGTGTCGATTTGTCCAAAGGCCATTCGACCAGGGGTGTCCTTTGTGATTTCCAACCCCCAGGAGTATCGCCATGAGCACTGCCATCAACCGCCTGATCGAGCAATGGAAGCAAGCCGTACTGGCCCGTGATATCGACAAAATTGTCAGCTATTACGCCGACGATATCGTCTCGTTCGATGCCGTCACTGCGCTGCAATTCAAGGGCAAGGCTGCCTACCGCGCCCATTGGGATGAATGCATGAAGCATTGCCCCGGCCCGGGTATTTTCGAGTTTCATGAGCTGCATATCGTCGAGGCGCCCGACAGCGCGTTTGCCCACTGGCTGGCGCACTGCGGCGGCGCCGGGCCGGATGGTGTGGTGAAGGCGTGCTGGATGCGCGTGACCGCCTGCTACCAGCGCATCAACGGGCAGTGGAAGGTGGTGCATGAGCACTGGTCGGCGCCTTTCGACATGGAAAGCGGCACGGCATTGTTCGACCTGAAACCTTGACCGCCACGAACTATAGTCAGTAGTCCGAAAACGGAGAGCACCATGAAATACCTCTGCCTGATCTACAGCAACGAAGAGGTGCTGCACACCTCGCCCGACAGCCCTGCGGACCCGGAGTGTCTTGCCTACGCCGAGGCCATCCAGGCCAGCGGCCGGATGCTCGCCGCCGAGCCGCTGGAGTCGGTGAGCACTGCCACCACCGTGCGCATGCGTAATGGCAAGCTGTCGATCACCGACGGGCCGTTCGCCGAAACCAAGGAGCAGCTCGCCGGGTTTTACCTGATCGAGGCCAAGGACTTGAACGACGCGCTCCAGGTGGCTGGCGGCATACCGGCGGCGCGGGTCGGCAGTGTGGAAGTGCGCCCCGTGCGTCAATTGAATCTCTGTACACAACAACCACAAGACAGGAGGTTTACCCATGAATACCCAACCCGCTGAATTTGAACTGTCCATCAGCCGTCTGATCGACGCGCCGCCAAGCAAGGTGTTTCGCGCCTGGACCACACCCGAGTTGTTGCAGCAATGGTGGGGACCACACGGCATGACCACGCCGGAGTGCGAAATGCACCTGTGGGTCGGTGGCCTGTTTCGCACCCTGATGCGCGCGCCGGACGGCGCCGAGTACCCGACCTCTGGCGTGTTCCTGGAAATCGATGCGCCGAGCCGGCTGGTGTTTACCGATGCCTATGCGCCTGGCTGGGTGCCGTCGGGCAAGCCGTTCATGACCGCCGAAGTGACCTTCGAAGAGGTCGACGGCAAGACCCAATACACCGCCCGCGCCATGCATTGGAGCGAAGCCGACAAGCAGGCCCACGAAGCCATGGGTTTTCATGACGGCTGGGGCCAGAGCCTCGACCGCCTGGTGACGCTGGTGACCCAGGGCATGCCCGATTGACCCCGCAGGTCGAAGCGATTTACCGCAGCGAATCACGCCGCGTACTGGCGACGCTGATTCGCTTGCTGGGTGATTTCGACTTGGCTGAAGAGGCGCTGCACGAGGCGTTTTTTATTGCGCTGCAGCGCTGGCCGCAAGACGGCATACCGGCTAACCCACGGGCCTGGCTGGTCTCCACCGGCCGCTTCAAAGCCATCGACCGCCTGCGCCGACAGGCACTTTTTACCCCGTTACTGCAGGAGCAAGCCGACGCGCTGGAAGCGGCTGACTGGAGTGAGGAAGACGTGCAAGACGACCGCCTGCGCCTGATCTTCACCTGCTGCCACCCGGCGTTGGCACCCGACGCCCAGGCGGCGCTGACCTTGCGTGAGATCTGCGACCTCACCACCGAAGAAATCGCCCGCGCCTTTCTGGCCACGCCCACCACCATCGCCCAGCGCATCGTGCGCGCCAAGGGCAAGATCCGCGAAGCGAAAATCCCCTACCAAGTGCCAACCCTGGACCAATTGCCCGAGCGTCTGGACAGCGTGTTGAGGGTGATTTACCTGGTGTTCAACGAGGGCTATTCGGCGTCCATGGGCGCCGACCTCACTCGCGAAGACCTGACCCGCGAAGCCATTCGTTTGGGGCGTTTGCTGCTGGAATTGCTGCCAGAGTCGGAGGTCATGGGCTTGCTGGCGCTGATGCTGCTGCATGAATCGCGCCGAGCAACGCGCACCTCGGCCGAGGGTGAGTTGGTGTTATTGCATGAACAGAACCGCGCAGTGTGGGACGCGTCCTTGATTGCTGAAGGCTGCGCACTGGTGGAGCAGGCGTTGAACACACGGCGTTTTGGCCCGTATTGCCTGCAGGCGGCGATTGCGGCGGTGCATGCCGAAGCGCCCCAGGCTGAGGACACGGACTGGCTGCAGATTGTCGGGCTTTACGATGTGTTGCTGCGCGAAGTGCCGTCGCCGGTGATCGAGCTGAACCGCGCTGTGGCGGTGGCGATGGGGCAGGGGCCGCTGGCGGGTTTGCAGTTGGTGGAGGGCCTCTTGCAGCGTGGGGAATTGTTGGATTACCACCTGGCGCATTCGGCACGCGGGGAGTTTTGCCGGCAGTTGGGGCGGGTTGAAGAGGCGCGGGAAGCCTACGAAAAAGCCCTCTCACTCACCCAGCAAACGCCAGAAAAACGCTTCCTCGAACGCCGCCTGGCCGAGCTCAAATCCTCCACACAATGAAGATCAAAACTGTCGGAGCTGGCTTGGCTGCTGTGGCGGTTTGTCGGTGTACATATCCGTTGCTGCGGTAAGGGCTTCTATTGGTTCCGCTCTTACAGCGGGTCACTTTTGGCAAACGCCCGGAATGCCGGCCCAGCCAAAAGTAACCAAAAGGTCTGTGCCCCACCACTCGGTGCCTCGCTTAGGCTCGGCGTGCCAGAACGAAGGCTTGAATCCGTGGGCCGCCGCGATGGGCCATCCTTGCCCAGCGCGGCTAACCCGGCGTCCTGCCGGGTTACCCACGGATTCAAGCCTGCGTTCGGCCATCGTGGTTAACGGGGCGTCTCAGATCAAAATCAAGATCAAGATCAAGATCTACAGCACGGCGGCCTGCGGCGTTTTTCAAGGTAGTTGTCGCGTCCACCGTCGCGCTACGCGATTTTTATTACCACGGTCAGCTCCCTTTCAGGGTTCAGATACACCGTCCCGATAGGGTTCCAGTTGCGTGTCTCTCCTGAC
>NZ_CBFHAZ010000168.1:0-7723 GCF_965653655.1 Pseudomonas onubensis
TGCAATTTTCCTGAAAGAACTCAGCGTCTGGGTTTGGGGCTGCTTCGCAGCCCAACGCAGGACAAGCCTGCTCGCCACAGGAGAAATTGGCTGCCTTCAAAAGTTGTGTAGATACCCATGCTGCGATAGCGGTGTACCAGCCCATACATTCATCGACTGATTCACCGCCTTCGCGGGCAAGCCCGCTCCCACATTGACCGAGTACGACCGAGTGAATTTGCCACACCGAAGATCAAATGTGGGAGCTGGCTTGCCTGCGATAGCGGCGGACCAGCTCATACATTCATCGACTGACTCACCGCCTTCGCGGGCAAGCCCGCTCCCACATTTTTGACCGGGTTGTGCCGGCTTATTCAGCAGTGGATGGTTTTTCCCACAGGTTAATCCCGCCTTCCTGCGCAAACCGGTCAATCTCCGCCAGTTCTTCTGCACTGAAGCTCAGGTTCTTCAACGCGCCGACGTTTTCAATGATCTGCTCCGGGCGGCTCGCACCAATCAAGGCACTGGTCACCCGTGGGTCACGCAGGGTCCAGGCCAGGGCCAGTTGCGCGAGGCTCTGGCCACGGCGCCTGGCGATTTCATTCAACCCGCGCACATGGGCAATGTTGGCTTCAGACAAGTGCTTGGCCTGCAACGAGCCGCCACCTGGGCGGTTGACCCGCGCATCGGCTGGCACGCCGTTGAGGTACTTGTCGGTGAGCAAACCCTGGGCCAGTGGTGTGAAGGCAATCACCCCTGCGCCAAGTTCGTCGGTGGTATCCAGCAGGTCTTTTTCAATCCAGCGGTTGAGCAGGTTGTAGGCCGGCTGGTGGATCAGCAACGGCACTTTCCACTCTTTGAGCAGCGCCGCCATTTCGCGGGTTTTCACCCCCGAATAAGACGAGATACCGATGTACAACGCTTTGCCCTGCTGCACGGCAGTGGCAAGGGCGCTGGCGGTTTCTTCCAACGGGGTGTCGGCGTCAAAACGGTGGGAGTAGAAAATATCCACGTAGTCGACGCCCAGGCGTTGCAGGCTCTGGTCCAGGCTCGCCAGTACGTATTTGCGCGAACCGCCGCCCTGGCCGTAAGGGCCGGGCCACATGTCCCAACCGGCTTTGCTGGAGATGATCAGTTCATCGCGGTAGTGCTTGAAGTCTTCGCGCAGCAAGCGGCCAAAGTTGATCTCGGCGCTGCCGTAGGGCGGGCCGTAGTTGTTGGCCAGGTCGAAGTGGTTGATGCCCAGGTCGAACGCAGTGCGCAGCAGGGAGCGCTGGGTGTCGATCGGGGTGCTGTCGCCAAAGTTGTGCCACAGCCCCAGGGACAGTGCCGGCAGCACCAACCCACTGCGGCCTACGCGGCGGTACGGGATAGATTCATAGCGGTTTTCGGCAGCAATGTAAGTCATCGAATCCTCTCTTGGACGTAGGCAAATAAGGCCCGGGAATAAGGTTATTCCCAGGCCTTTTAACCAGCTGAATCGCTTAAGCCTGCCCTTCCGTTCTACAGCAATTTACTACCAGAGTGGAACGACATAGCTGACATACAAGCGATTTTCATCTTGGACGGTGGCACCGGTAATGTCCGGGCTGGCGTGGGCGTTTTTCCAGGTCACGCCCAGGCCCTTGAGGGTGCCGGTCGGTACTTGGTAAGCCACGGCAATGTTGCGTTCCCACTCGCTGGTGGTGCCTTGCACGGTGCGGATGTCATCACCGTGGGCATAGGCGGCCGAGAACGTCAGGCCGTTGAGGCCCAGCTTACCGAAGTCATACTTGTACTGCGCAAGCCATGTGCGCTCACCGGCGTGTTGAAATTTATTCAACTGCATGTTGGTGAGCGCCGGGGTGTCGGCGCCTGAGCCTGGGCCTTGGCGGTTGTCGCCACTGTTGAGGCCGGAATCGAGGTACGGAAAGTCGCTGTCGCCGCTGTTTTTCTGGATGCCCAGGCCGACGGTGTGGCCGTCCAGGCTGTAGCTCTCAAGCAAGCTGGCGGTGGTTTGGTTGATGCGGCCTTTGCTGGTGCCGTCGCCATACAGACCGGCGCCGGTAAAGTCTTTATCGCCGTCGGCGTTGGCGCCCACACCGAGGCTGCGGAACACGCGCACGTCGGTGTCGATGGCGCCCACGCTCAACGCGTCGTGGCGCTTGGCGCCAAGGAAGAACTGCTGGTAATAGTCCTCAAGGTTGGAATACCACAGGCTCACGGTGGTGTTCTGAATGCCGGTGTAATCCGCACCGCCGAACAGGAAGCGATCACTTTCTCGGGTGCCGCCGGCGGTGATCATGCCTTGGTCGCCGGTTTCGTTGCGGATCTTGGTCTTGAAGATATCGCCGCCGGTGAAGGTGAAGTCGCTGAGGTCTTTGGAAACCAGCTGCACGCCGGTATTGGTCTGCTGGTACAGGCGGCCGTCGGTGTTGGCCAGTACCGGGTTGTTGCCGTACAGCGTACCAACCCGCAATTCATCTTTGGCGAAACGCATCTTGAAGGTCGGGCTGAGTACACCGAACTGGTCGGCGGATTTGCCGTTGTCCAACGGGAACATGCTGCCGGGGTAACGGACCTGGTGATCCTTGTCGTTGAGGTCGCCGCCGGAGTCGAGTTTCAAGCCGTAGAACGCCTGCAAATCCAGGCCAAAACCTACCGGGCCTTCGGTGTAGCCAGACTTGAAGTTGAACTCGAAACCCTGGCCCCAATCCCGCACGCTATGCGCCTTGGCGTTGCTGCCCACCACGTCACGACCTTGCTGGTTGAGATAGCGGTTGAGCAGGGTCACGTCGGCGTGGCTGTCGTCGATAAAATCGGCATGGGCGGACAGCATAAAGCTCGCCATGGCGGCACCCACCATGGGGCTTATTAACGTCTTCATTGTTACCGGTCTCCGTCACTGTTCTGAAATGAAAGCGTCAAACGCTTCACACAATTACGCAGTGGCCAGATGACAGTTCGGAGTCAAAACACTTAGTTCACGAATGAAATTAAGTTTAAGAAAGCCTTTAATTACGCGGGCTTGCGGGCATTTGATCGTTCCCACGCTCTGCGTGGGAACGATCGGTGGGTCAGCGCACCAGGTGCAGGAACTGCAGGTGGCGCTCGTACTGGTCGAGGATGTCGTTGATGATCTGCTCCTTGGTGTAGCCGACCAGATCGTAGTCCTGGCTGCCCTCACTCAAGTGCACTTCGGCGCGGTAGTAACGGCGGTTGTTGATCTCTTTGGAACCCATGCCACCGCGGGCAAACGACGGCGTGAAATAGCCGCGCATCTGCACCTGGTATACAAACGGATGCTCCTCGCCATGCCCGATTTCCAGGCTGACGCTGTCGTTGGACGGGTCAGGCTGAGTCACCACATTCAGGCCTTTCTCGACGAACACCGCCGTCACTTCTTCGATCGCCGGGCGCACCGTCGCTTCGAGGAAACGGTACACCTCATCGCGTGACGGGAAGTGCACGGCCTGGCTCAAGCGTTGACGCCAACCGCCTCGGCCTTTGCGCGCCGCCGACACCGGCGCCAGCGAATGCAGCTGGGCAATCTGCTTCTGCGATTCAAGGTAGAACGCCTTGTGCAGCCCCCACATCATCAACAACAGGATCAGCGAGAACGGCAACGATGTCAGCACCACCGCCGATTTGAGCGAGTCGATACTGCCGGCAAACAGCAGGGCACTGGTGACCAGCGCCGTCATCGCACCCCAGAACACCCGCAGCCATTTCGGCCCGTCTTCATCGGCGTTGCCGCCTTTGGATGACAAGGTCGACAGCACTACGGTGCCGGAGTCGGCCGAGGTGACAAAGAACACGAAGCTGATAAACACCGTGACGGCGATTACCGTCTTGCTCCATGGGTAGGTTTCCAGCAGCAGGTAGAGGCTCATCGACGGGTCGTCGATGGCTGACTGGCCCAGCGCGGTCATGCCGTGGTTGAGCACTTGGTCGATGGCACTGTTGCCGAAGATCGACATCCACGCCAGGGTGAAGCCCAGCGGAATCAACAGTACGCCGAAGACGAACTCGCGGATGGTACGGCCACGGGAAATACGCGCGATGAACAGGCCCACGAACGGCGACCATGCGATCCACCAGGCCCAGTAGAACACTGTCCAACCGCCCAGCCAGTCGCTGGGTTTGTCGTAGGCGTACACATCGAAGCTCTTGGTCGGCAAGGCGCCGAGGTAGTCACCGATGTTCTGGATCAGGGTGTTGAGCAGGTGCTGGGTAGGGCCTGCGAACAACACAAAAAGCAGCAGCGCACAGGCCAGCAGCATGTTGATGTCGGACATCACTCGCACGCCCTTGTCGACACCAGCCACGGCGACGAGGATCGCGGCGCCCATCATCAAGGTGATCAGGCCAACCTGAATCCACTGCGTATGCGCGATGCCAAACAGGTAGTCGAGACCGGAGTTGAGGTGCAACACGCCAAAACCCATGTCGGCGCCCAGGCCGAACACCGTGGCGATGATGCCGAAGCCATCGACGGCATAACCAATGGGCCCGTTGATACGCTTGCCGATCAGCGGGTACAGCGCTGAACGCAGCGCCAGCGGCAGATTATGCCGGTAGGCGAAGTACGCCAGGGCCATGCCGACAAAGGCAAACACACCCCAGCCGTGCAGACCCCAGTGCAGAAACAGAATCTGCATGGCCTGGCGTGCCGCATCGGCGTTCATCGGCGCGCCCTGAGGCGGTTGCACCAGGTGCGTCAGCGGCTCGGAGACACAGAAGAAAAACAGCGTGATGCTGATCCCGGCGGCGAACAGCATGCCGGCCCAGGACAGGTAACTGAATTCGGGCTCGTCGTGGTCGGCACCGAGTTTTATCTTGCCGTAGCCCGATAGCGCGGTGACCACCACGAAGACCAGATACAGCGTCATCGCGAGCATGTAGTACCAGCCGACCGTGTTGGCCGCCCAGTTTTGTGCGGCCAGCAGCCAGGCACCGGCCTGTTGCGGAATCGCGATAACAGTGATGCCAAACAGCAGGATGAAGCTGGCGGCAAAGTAGAAAACTGGCGCATTCATGCGCACCAGGCCGCTGGATGGGGTGGACGATGCACTCATGAACGATGCACCCCGAAGGTGTGTGATGTGGCTGTAAATAACGGACTCAGCAAAGGTAAGCCTCCTGTTGTGAGCGGGCAGCGAACCACCGGGTTTAACTTGAACGAGCATTCAAGTTAAACATAGGTAGGCGGTTTGGGACTAATCGCAGGGCTGAGTGGTAGACAATTCCTACACTAGCTCAAGGATTGGTATGACGGGCGGGGATGGCAAATCGTTCAGCGGTGGCTGAGGGAAAATCGGTTGGAATCTGGAATACATTCACAATGTGGGAGCGGGCTTGCTCGCGAACGCGGTGGGTCAGCCGACGAATCTGCTGACTGATACTCCGCTTTCGCGAGCAAGTCGAATCGTCGCACCGCCGCTCCCACAGGGGATTTGTGCTGATTCTCTACTTCTGCGCACCGTCGTCGTGCTGCAAATTCGCCTGCGTGATGTTCGCCCCCGCCGGCACGCTGCGGGTCAGCCACACATTGCCGCCAATGGTCGAGCCCTTGCCGATGGTGATGCGCCCCAGGATCGTCGCCCCGGCGTAGATCACCACGTCATCCTCAACGATCGGATGGCGCGGATGGCCTTTCTGCAACTGCCCGTCCTCATCCGCCGGGAAGCGCTTGGCGCCCAACGTCACGGCCTGGTAGATGCGCACACGCTCGCCGATGATCGCGGTCTCGCCGATCACCACACCGGTCCCGTGGTCGATAAAGAAACTCGGCCCGATCTGCGCGCCGGGGTGAATGTCGATGCCGGTGGCCGAGTGGGCAATCTCTGCGCTGATGCGCGCCAGCAACGGCAGCCCGGCACGGTAAAGGTGATGGGCTAAACGGTGATGTATTACCGCCAGGATTCCCGGGTAGCACAGCAGCACTTCATCCACGCTACGCGCGGCCGGGTCGCCATGGTAGGCGGCGAGCACGTCGGTGTCCAACAGGCTGCGCAGTGAGGGCAAAGCCAGGGCGAAGTCCTGGATCAGCCGGATGGCCAGGGCGTCGACCTCGCTGTCATCCTTGGCGCCCTGACGCGCGGCGTAGCGCAGCTCCAGGCGGGCCTGGGCCAGCAGGGCATTCAGGGCGACGTCGAGGGTATGGCCGACGTAAAAATCTTCACTTTCTTCACGCAGATCCACCGGCCCCAGGCGCATCGGGAACAGCGCGCCGCACAGCGCTTCAAGAATCTGCGCCACCGCCTCGCGGGACGGCAACTCACGGCCACCGTGCTCGCCACTCAGGCGGCCATTGCGCGTTCGCCACTGATCCCGGGCGCTGCGCAGCTGGCTGACGATGGTCTGCAATTGCCAATGACTGGAACGCTCACTCACGGTAGGACCTTTGGTAGTGGGAAGCGGCAAGCCACAAGCGGAAAGTAAATGCGACTGGGCTTTTACTTGGGGCTTATCACTTGAAGCTTATAGCTGAAATTTTCGCCTACTTTACTTCATGCCAAGGAAGCAGCCTTAAGAACCAATCATGCCGAGCAAATTACCAAAGCTTATAAGCGATTGGCGGTTGCCGGTTGAAAAGTGCCTGCCTATAGTCGCCCCATCCCTTAGCCACTGTACGTCGCCATGATCAAACAACAGCTCGACCGTTTTAACCGCCTGGAACTGCTGGGTGGCGCCACTGCCCTGGAAAAACTCGAGCGGCTGTCGGCCTGGCTGGGCAGGGACATTTACGTCAAGCGCGACGACACCACGCCGCTGGCCATGGGCGGTAACAAGCTGCGCAAGCTTGAATACCTGGCCGCCGATGCCATTGCCCAAGGTGCCGACACCTTGGTGACCGCCGGCGCCATCCAATCCAACCATGTGCGCCAGACCGCCGCGCTGGCCGCCAAGCTCGGCCTGGGCTGCGTCGCGCTGCTGGAAAACCCTACCGGCACCGAAGACCCCAACTACCTCGGCAACGGCAACCGCCTGCTGCTGGAGTTGTTCGACGCCAAAGTCGAATTGGTCGAAAACCTCGATAACGTCGACGACCAACTCAACGCCCTCGCCGATCGCCTGCGCAGCAACGGCAAAAAACCGTACCTCGTCCCCATCGGTGGTTCCAATGCCTTGGGTGCCTTGGGTTATGTGCGCGCCGGACTGGAGCTGGCCGGGCAGATCGAAGACAGCGGCATTGAGTTCGCCGCCGTGGTGCTGGCCTCGGGCAGCGCGGGCACCCATAGCGGCCTCGCGCTGGCGTTGAGCGAAGCGCTGCCGAATCTGCCGGTGGTGGGCATTACCGTGTCGCGCACCGAAGAAGCCCAGTTCCCGAAGGTACAGGGTCTGGCCGAACGCACCGCCGAATTGCTGGGCGTGGACATTCCCGAAGCCTTCAAAGTGATCCTGTGGGACGAATATTTCGGCCCGCGCTACGGCGAACCGAACGCCGGTACCCTGGCTGCGGTCAAGCTATTAGCCAGCCAGGAAGGCTTGCTGCTGGACCCGGTCTACACCGGCAAGGCCATGGCCGGCTTGCTCGATGGCATCGGGCGTCAGCGGTTTGAGGACGGCCCGATCATTTTCCTGCACACCGGCGGGGCACCGGCGTTGTTTGCGTATGACGCTATTCTAACGGACTGAACACCCCCTGTGTTTTTTATGTTGAGCGAAGCAGGTGACGCAGTAGTCGTATCCTGCCTTAAAGCGCGGTGCGCGTCTTCGCCTGCGGCGCGACTATAAAGCCAGTTTTTAAGACTTGAAAATA
>NZ_CBFHAZ010000169.1:0-7721 GCF_965653655.1 Pseudomonas onubensis
CGCGAATGCGGTGGGTCAGCTACATCTCTGCTCACTGATCCACCGCATTCGCGAGCAAGCCCGCTCCCACAGGGGATTTCCATCGTCTTCGAGCCGCACAAAAAAGCCCCGCCCGGCTCACGCCGAACGGGGCTTTATCTGACCCAGCCCGCCTTATGCGACGTTCATGGTCTTGTGCGTCTCAATCAAATGCGCCACCACACCTGGGTCGGCCAAGGTGGAGATATCCCCCAACCCGTCATACTCAGCCGTGGCAATCTTGCGCAGAATCCGGCGCATGATTTTACCCGAACGCGTCTTCGGCAGGCCCGGCGCCCACTGGATCACATCCGGTGAGGCAATCGGCCCAATCTCTTTGCGCACCCAGTTTTTCAGCTCCAGGCGCAGCGCTTCGTTCGGCTCTTCACCATTCTTGAGCGTGACATATACATAGATGCCCTGCCCCTTGATGTCATGGGGCACACCCACCACCGCCGCTTCGGCGACTTTCGGATGCGCAACCATCGCGCTTTCAATCTCGGCAGTGCCCATGCGGTGGCCGGAGACGTTCAACACGTCGTCCACACGCCCAGTGATCCACCAGTAGCCGTCTTCATCACGGCGCGCGCCGTCGCCGGTGAAG
Organism: Pseudomonas onubensis; assembly: GCF_965653655.1. Taxonomy (NCBI): domain Bacteria; kingdom Pseudomonadati; phylum Pseudomonadota; class Gammaproteobacteria; order Pseudomonadales; family Pseudomonadaceae; genus Pseudomonas; species Pseudomonas onubensis. The sequence goes on from NZ_CBFHAZ010000169.1 coordinate 623, forward strand.
TACATGCCACGGAAGGTCTTGAAGTAAGTGTCGACGAAACGGTCATGGTCGCCATACAGCGTGCGCGCCTGGCCTGGCCACGAATCGAGGATCACCAGGTTGCCTTCGGCAGCGCCCTCGATGATGTTGCCAAGGTTGTCCACCAACGCTGGCACCACACCAAAGAACGGGCGTGCCGCCGAACCCGGCTTGAGTGCGTGGGCACCCGGCAGCGGGCTCATCAAGGTGGCGCCGGTTTCGGTCTGCCACCAGGTGTCGACAATCGGGCAACGGGATTGCCCGACATTCTTGTAGTACCAGTCCCAGGCTTCCGGGTTGATCGGCTCACCCACCGAACCGAGCAAGCGCAGGCTGCTGCCATCCACACCTTCGCAGGCAGCGGTGCCCGAAGCCATCATCGCGCGAATCGCGGTCGGCGCGGTGTAGAGGATATTGACCTTGTGCTTGTCGACGATCTTGCCCACCCGCGTGATATCCGGGTAGTTCGGCACGCCTTCAAACAGCAGCGTGGTCGCGCCGTTGGCCAGCGGGCCGTAGACGATATAAGTGTGGCCGGTGACCCAACCGACGTCGGCGGTGCACCAGTAGATTTCGCCCGGGCGGTAGTCGAACACACGCTCATGGGTCAGGGCGGCATACAGCAAGTAGCCGCCGGTGGTGTGCTGCACGCCTTTAGGCTTGCCGGTAGAACCCGAGGTGTAAAGGATGAACAGCGCTTCTTCGGCGCCCATCTCTTTTGGCGCACACACGGCGCCTGCCACTTTCATCAAATCTTCGTACCAGATGTCGCGATGCTGGTTCCACTTGATGTTGCCATTGGTGCGCTTGCACACGATGACTTTCTGGATGCTGCTGGTTTCCGGGTTGGTCAGCGCGTCGTCGACGTTGGCCTTCAGCGGAATTTTCTTACCGGCGCGGATGCCTTCGTCGGCGGTGATCACCACCTTCGACTTACAGTCGATAATGCGACCGGCCAGGGCTTCCGGTGAAAAACCGCCAAACACCACGGAGTGAATCGCACCGATGCGGGTACAGGCCAACATGGCGACCACGGCTTCGGGGATCATCGGCATATAGATAGTCACCACGTCGCCGCGATGCACATCCTGGCCACGCAGGGCGTTGGCGAACTTGCAGACTTCTTCATGCAGCTCGCGGTAAGTGATGGTGCGGCTTTCGGAAGGGTCATCGCCCTCCCAGATGATCGCCGCCTGATCGCCACGCTCGGCGAGGTGACGGTCCAGGCAGTTGTAGGAAACGTTGAGGGTGCCGTCGGCGAACCATTTGATGTCGACATGGTGGTCGTCGAAAGAGGTCTGCTTGACCGCAGTGAAAGGCTTGACCCAGTCAAGGCGCTTGGCTTGCTCGCGCCAGAAGCCATCGGGGTTGACCACCGACTGCTGGTACATGGCCTTGTAGGTCGCCTCGTCGGTCAGCGTGTTGGCTGCTACTTCGGGGCGAACGGGGTACAGGGAAGCCGCACTCATCTTTCTTACCTCGGTGACAATAGTTGTTTTTGTATGCCCTGTTGTAGCCGGGGCGCCCCCATAGAACCATTCGACGATGGTAGTAACAAGCCCCTACAAAATGCCCTGCTATGCCCTTTCAGGGCTCTGGCCCGCGCCCTGCGTGGCTTTCACGCCTGATGAAAAAACCTTTACCACGGGATTGTTACAAAAACCGCCAATAGTGTTTATCAAAAGCACGGGTATATGAATATAACCCGCAGGCCTAAAATCAACTCCGCCAACACGGCACCGTGATTAACACCGTAACAGCCCCCACGAAGGCAACGTTAATCCGAACTTCCCAACTCTTAAGTTACACACGCGGCCTCATAAGGGCCCCGTGACCCCTTTCGCCCTGAAGAAGGTAAAAACACAAATGAAAGCTTTAGTAGTTATGGCCCTCAGCAGCTTGTGCGCTACCGCCGCCCTGGCCGACGAAGCCCCGACTGAGCTGGCTGGACGCAACGCACCGGTAGTTGAAGACTACACTTACAGCACACACTTGGATGTTGCCAAAGTTTTATCCATGAGCAGCGTCCCGGAAGTGTGCCAGGTTGTACCGGTACAAATGGAATATGAAGATTCGCAAGGTCAGCGGCACATTCTTCAATATCAAGTCATGGGCAATGGTTGTTCTAACGGGTAATAACTTGTTTAGTCAGATCTAAACCCGGATCTTGGTCGCCGCAAGAAATCGTTCTTGCGGCCAAGAACCGCCCTCATGTCCACCCCGGACCCAATGTGGGAGCTGGCTTGCCTGCGATGGCGATCCCAGCCAAACCCATCCCACACAGCCCTTCCCAATTCCCCCTCCCCAGCCCTACAAAAACTATCCCACCGCCTGTCAAAAAATTCCTACCCCAGCAAAGCCTTGCAAACACACGCTCTGGCCGAAAACCACAGCATTTTGGCCCTCAATCGTGACCATCCACCGCAACACAAAGCCGATTTTTTCCCTATAATGCGCGGGTAAATCGGGCCTGCAATATCCCTTTACACTGGGATGAAGAGCCAGACCTGAGGCCTCCGCGCAAGCACGCGCCTGTCGCTGCGCACCTCAAGCCTCAAGCAGAACCCGTAACCCTATTCCGTTTAATTGCCTGCGCGAGCTGTTGCAACAAACGATTCCTTAAGATCCACCGCGGCCTCAGGGCCGTGTGAACACCCAACCATCCGGTTTCACACGGGCACCTTTGAGCCCTCACGCAGGAGACGACACGTCATGCTGAGCTGGGACGAATTCGACAAAGAAGAAGAAGGCGAAGTAGCCGCCAAAGGCGCCAACGCCGGCCACGCCACCGAAGCCAACATGGACCGCCTCGACGGTGCCGGCGCTGCCGCCGCCATCGAAGCCCGCGCCGTCACCGCCAACGACTCCGCCGCCATCGTGCGCGCCAAGGCCGCCCTGGACAAACTCGACGTCGCCGAAGGCCTCGCCGAACTCGAAGGCTCCGCCGCCCGCGTCGCCGTTGACGAAAAGCGCATGATCAACTGCCGCGCCGACCTCAACCAACTCGTACCCTTCAAGTACGACTGGGCCTGGCAAAAGTACCTCGACGGCTGCGCCAACCACTGGATGCCGCAAGAGGTCAACATGACCGCCGACATCGCCCTGTGGAAAAACCCCGAAGGCCTCACCGACGACGAACGCCGCATCGTCATGCGCAACCTCGGCTTCTTCTCCACCGCCGACTCCCTGGTTGCCAATAACCTGGTGCTGGCCGTATACCGCCTGATCACCAACCCGGAGTGCCGCCAGTACATCCTGCGCCAGGCCTTCGAAGAAGCGATCCACACCCACGCCTACCAGTACTGCATCGAATCCCTGGCCATGGATGAAGGCGAGATCTTCAACATGTACCACGAGATTCCATCGGTGGCCAAAAAGGCAGCCTGGGGCCTCAAGTACACCCGTTCGATCTCCGATCCAAAGTTCGAAACCGGCACCGTCGAAACCGACAAAGAACTGCTGCGCAACCTCGTCGCCTACTACTGCGTCCTGGAAGGCATCTTCTTCTACTGCGGCTTCACCCAGATCCTGTCCATGGGCCGCCGCAACAAAATGACCGGCGTGGCAGAACAGTTCCAGTACATCCTGCGTGACGAGTCGATGCACCTGAACTTCGGTATCGATGTGATCAACCAGATCAAAATCGAAAACCCGCATTTGTGGGATGCCGAGATGAAGGAAGAAGCGACCCAGATGATTTTGCAGGGGACGCAGCTGGAGATTGAATATGCGCGAGATACCATGCCGCGTGGGGTGTTGGGGATGAATGCGGCGATGATGGAGGATTATCTGAAGTTTATTGCTAATCGTCGGTTGTCGCAGATTGGTCTTAAAGAAGAATACCCAGGGACGACTAACCCGTTCCCTTGGATGAGTGAGATTATGGACTTGAAGAAAGAGAAAAACTTCTTCGAAACGCGTGTGATCGAGTACCAGACTGGTGGGGCGTTGAGCTGGGATTGATATAGAGAAAAAAGCCACCTAAACGGGTGGCTTTTTTATTGAAATTTTAAGCTAAAAAAAAAACAGAAAAGCACACCAACCTCTTAAAGCCTTGCCCAAGCTTCGTGAACAACATGATCGGGCGCTTGCTTCTTGAGCAAAACAAAATTAAGCCTATCGTTAGTATCATAACCTACGACAATATTATCTCCCTCCTCGGCTTGCTCCATAACTACATTGGTTTTAAAGTAAAGCCTATGCTCAGTACGAGAAGGATGGGCCTCGCGCGCATCATACCAAGTAATGCCAGTTTCACACTTTACAGCGGAGCCCCTTACAGAGAACGTAGCTGGCGCGGAGAATCTCTTTTCCCCGAATAAATCTTTTAGCTCTTTCACCCCATTAAACTCATGTTGATTATGACCTATCAGGATCAGCTTCAACCGCAGTAAGCGTTTTAAGGCACGACACTTTAAACCTAACAGTACCAAAATTCATAACCACTCCTTTGCAACTTTCAGCAAAACATTAAGAACAGACAAAGAAACTGAATTACCATGCATACTTATAGACCGCGCTCCCTGAGCGCTACCATGCTCCCCCAGAAAACACCATCATCTGGCCATCACTCCAATTTATAGTCGCCTACGCAGCAAAAATCAATCCTTCCCTAATGTGCTATTCGCAAAAATGACTTATAGGGAGCCTTGCCTAAAGTTCACGGGCGGGCACACCATAACATCTACGGCTTTACGCAGTGCTCAGCCATCTCGGTACTTTTTAATGTAAAGGGAGAAAATATTCGAAAAATCCGGTGAGTACAGGACGCAATTAAAGCCGCAAACAAAAAAAGTAAATAATTCCAAAATATCATACTTCGCCGACTGATCAATTTATCCACCTGAGCTTTCTAGCTCGCGCCGTGGCACTTTAAAATCAACTAACTATCTACCCAAAATACTAGTAGCCATAGCATCTTAAACCCAGGTGTTTTACAGATTTGCGAAAACACGCCAAAAACATTCACGCTCACACATTAAGAAAGCCTGGAAAAAACCATGAAAATATAGCAACCATTATCATTTTCGCCTCCCCCCTACGACTACGACATTGCTTTAGCCGGCTTATCTGGCCAAACTTGTAACGCTTCGTCAAAGTTAACGATCATTTCATTCAAGAATCTTAGCTCATCTCGCAAATGCTTCAAACCACACTCCCAAACAACAATAACCCTCCAACCCTCCGCATTTAACAGGGAAATTTGCCTCTGATCCCTTGAGATATTCCCATTTAACTTCTCCTCCCAAAAATCACGACGACTACTAGGAGAGGTTGCGTATACACAGTTTGCATGACGATGCCAAAAACAACCATGCACAAATATGACCAGTTTATACTTGGGCAAAACCAAGTCAGGCTTACCGGGTAAATCCTTATGGTGAAGTCTATAACGGTAACCACAGGCGTGGAGATAACGTCTCACAATCAATTCAGGCCTTGTATTCTTCCCAAGAATACCCGCCATCATTCGAGACCTTGTCACACCATCTACAACATCTATCATTCCACACCTATCTTATAGCTGATATCTACATTTGCGCATCCTCAGACGCTACATTTTCCCGTAGTGATCCAACCGTAGGTACTTCATCGGATTAATTTAGTCTCTACTATGAAATCGTTTAACGTCATAAGCTTACCCCGCACTTCTTCAGGGTATTTTGTATGCAAAGGCCTGGGAACCACCAGTGTGACTTCCGCATCTTCCATCTCAGAAAATTGATTAGGAGAAACACCCTCTTGTAGCGTAAAAAGATGAATTCCTTCTACTCTATTGGCCTCATTTAAAGCTTGGCGCCAGCGGTCCTTGCAGGTCGTCTTGACGGCCAGCATACGCAAACTCTCCTCGGGAAATGCAGGATCATGATAGTCAGCGCATGAAGGAAATATAAAGTCAGGTCGTTTGTTACCTTCAGTTCTGCACTGCGAACTAAAACTCTCCAGCCCGAACTGTCGAAAGATATGCTCAAGATGTATCTCTAGAGATCTTCCAGACCGCGATTTACGTCGATTGCTGACTGAGTTCGCTACTTGCATGAAGTCATCAACAGAACTGAAGCCCTTCTGAACCCGATGCAGAATATGAAGCTTCTCAATTTGCCGGAACAATTTATATTCGTTCTCACGCCGCTCGATGATCAGATCATCAGGCGTTGTTTTGCTAAAACGAAATACTGAGGGAAGATAGGCAATAATTTCCTCACCACTTGGAAACCTGTCTTCCCAGAGTGGAGGAATCACAACACGACTAGGTTCTTTATCCAGACCTGCAGCGAAACCAGCAAACAGTCTATCCCCTCTGTCAAAAAGTGAACTGCCGGGAATCACTTCGCCAATTTTATTCTCAACAAACTCCTCCTCCTCCAGACTCTTGCATATCCAGATATCTAGAAACTCGGAATCCCGTCCTAAATGGGGCACATGAAATGCAAAGATTGCTAATGCTCCCGTGTTCTCGGGGTCTTGGGCGGGGCTATTCCTGAAATCTGTATTCCATCTGGTCAAACGATGTTCGTTGCGTTTTCCCGTCCCATCGAAGTGGCGGTTGTTGTAGTAAATGCCTCTCAGCGTCTGCTCTGGAAAACTATGTGACGTGATCTGCGCCGTCAGACTGCAGTCAGGATTCAGACAACAGGTGCTCGAAATAGACGGTAGTGCTGTGGCCACAACAGCTTTGGGCACATAAATACCTACCCCGTTCCCCCCTGTAAGTCCTGTGTCGTTAGCTGAAAGCCGCTTGATGAATATCCACCATTCATCTTGATTCTTGTCTTCAATCCATTGGGATAGGTTTGTCATGGGTAGGCCGCTAAAAAATTGTCGAATAAAAAATTTCCGACAGATTCGCAGAATTGCCTTTCGGAGAGAAGCCTCAGGTGGAGAGATAAAAAAAGACCTGCCACATTGCTCAGATCTTTATTCATCAATTCTCAGAGAGAGCGAAAGTGGTGCGTGTAGTGGTCTAATGAAACCGGACACCCATTTAGGCGAGAATGCTCGCCAGATCGAGGTGTCAGATGACCAAACAACGCCGCTCCTTTACTCCTGAATTCAAACGCGAGGCTGCCGACCTCGTGCT
>NZ_CBFHAZ010000170.1:0-7709 GCF_965653655.1 Pseudomonas onubensis
GGCTTGCTCGCGAATACGGTGTGTCAGTCAATTCATCTGTCACTGATACACCGCATTCGCGAGCAAGCCCGCTCCCACCTTTGACCGAGTATGGCTCTGCTGTTGCTATTGCTGTTGCTGTTGCTCCGGCCCTTACATCCTTTTTGATGACGAAGTCAGCGGTCTTTTGATCTGCGCTTTTGATCTTGATCTGAAATCGCCCCCCAAATCACTGTCGGATTGCGGGCATGCCGAGCCATAGCGAGGCACCGAGTGTTGGGGCGAAAACCTTTTGGTTACTTTTGTCTGGGCCGGCATTCCGGTCTTTACAAAAGTGACCCGCCGTAAGGGCGGAACCCTACTCAGCCGTTACCGCAGCAACGGATATGTACACCACCAAAAGACAACCCACAGCCTGATCTAGAGAGCCGTGGCGACCCCCTCGTCACCCGCATACATCCACCGCAACAACGAATGCCGCCCACTGATCCCCAGCTTGATCGCCGCCCGCTTGAGGTAGCTTTCAATAGTGTTGACCTTCAACGCCAACTGCTCCGCCAATTCCGGTGCTGTACGCCCGGCCAGCAAACCCACACACACTTCCAGCTCACGGTTGGAAAGGTTCAACCCCGATTGCACCAGACGCTCTTCAATACGCCGACGTAAGGTTTCGAGGCCCTGATTTTCCGGCACCACAGGTGATCCGCCCCGGCGGCACGGCTGGATCGCAGTGATGTGCTTTTCGACCATGGGCAGAAGCAGCGTGGAAAAATCCTTCAGCATGCTGCGTTCCTGCGGCGAAAAACTTTCTGATTGATGCGAGCGATACACCGACAGCACATAACGCACATCATCCTTGCGGCGCGTGAGGTGCAATTGGGCGGCGGGTTGTTCTTCGCCCAGCGCCGCCACGGAGTCGGTGTAGACCGGGCTTATGCGGCGGCGGGTGTGCCCTTCGGCACTGACCTGCAGTTGGGTGATATGGGTGGCGTCCACGGCCAGTTGAGTCAGGATAAGGTCATGCAGCATGCGCGGGAAATGCCGGCTGCCGGTGCTGGCGATGACCTTGCCTATATGAGGGAAGAGGTGTGAGTTCATCAGTTCGTCCATGAATGTCGAGTGCGGGTATTCATCCTTATAGCGACGGGGTTTAACAAGGTAACAAAGGTGAATAACCTACAGTGATAATGCACCCGCCGAGCACCTATGCTAGTACAGCCTGGGAAAAGCATGGGGATCCAATCGGCAAAAAAAACAGATTAAAAACGCATAACGGTGGTCGGACCCGTCCGACCACCGTATGTGGGAAAGGAGCACTTCAGCTGTAGGCCTTATTTCACGGCGTGTTCTTCCACCACCGCCCGACGCGGTGTCGACTGGGTGCATTTGGCCAGGGCCTGATGGATATCGGCCAACAGGTCGGCGATGTCTTCGAGCCCGACCGACAAGCGCACCAGGCCTTCGCTGATGCCGTGTTGTGCGCGTTCTTCGGGGGTGTAGGTGGAGTGGGTCATACTCGCCGGGTGCTGGGCGAGCGACTCGGCGTCACCCAGGCTAACGGCGCGGGTGAACAGGTTGAGGGCATTCATGAAGCGCCGGCCGGTGTCGATGCCGCCCTTGAGTTCAAACGCGATCATGCCACCGGACTGTTTCATCTGCCGCGCTGCCAATGCGTATTGTGGGAAAGAGCGCAGCCCGGGGTAGGTGACCCACTGCACGGCAGGGTGTGCCTGCAAGGCTTCGGCCACCGCCTGGGCGTTGCTGCAATGGCGGTCCATGCGCAGGGCCAGGGTCTTGAGGCCGCGCATCAGCAAGGATGCGTCCTGCGGGGACATCACCGCGCCGGTCAGGTCCTTGAGGCCTTGCAGGCGAATACGTTGCGCCAGCGCCTGGTTACTCACGGCGATACCGGCGGTGATATCGCCATGGCCGCTGAGGTACTTGGTGGCCGAGTGCACCACCACGTCGGCCCCCAGTTCCAGCGGCCGTTGCAGGTAGGGTGTGCAGTAGGTGTTGTCGACTACCATGATGACATTCGGCTGCTGGTGCGCCAGTTCGGCCACGGCGGCGATGTCCACCAGGCGCAGGTTAGGGTTGGCCGGGGTTTCGCAATAGATCATGCGGGTGGCGGGCGACAATGCCGCGCGCAGGGCGGCCAGGTCGGTAAGGTCGACATGCCGCACCCGGATGCCGAACTCGGCAAGGCCATGGTGCAGCAGGGCAAAGGTGCAGCCATACAGGGTCTGGCTGACAATCACCTCATCGCCCGGGCGCAGCAGGGTCCAGAACGTCGCGGCAATCGCGCCCATGCCCGAGCTGAAAGCCACAGCGGCTTCGCCGTTTTCCAGGGCAGCCATGCGCGACTCCAGCAGCGCCAGGGTCGGGTTCGAGATGCGTGTATAGAAGTGGCCGCTGGCTTCCCCGGCAAAACACGCTGCGCCATATTCGGCCGTGGGGAACGCGAAGGTGGCAGATAAATAGATCGGCGGTACGAGGGCGCCGTGATGGTCCTTGGGGTCGTAACCGTGGTGGATGGCGCGGGTAGAAAAGCCGAATGTATTGTGTTTATTGTTCATGTCGGGCGCTCCTTATTTCCTACAATGCTATGCTCATAACCACAGTTGAACGTTGCAAAAAACCCAGGAAAATCCCGGATTACGGGGCGAATTTTCGATAAAAACAATAAATAGAGGCACGTTATGCCCGTGAGTCTGGACCGCACCGACAAAGCCCTTTTAAACGCCTTGCAAGGCAATGCTCGCTTAACTGTGGCCGAGCTTGCCGACCGCGTGGCCCTGACCACCTCACCGTGCTGGCGACGGGTGCGCAACCTGGAAGAGAGCGGGGTGATCAGCGGCTATCAGGCGATTCTGTCGCCCAAGGCGCTGGGGTACGGCGTGACGGCGTTTGTCAGCATCATGATGGAAAGCCACACCCAGGAAATCGCCCGGGCGTTCGAGCAGCGGCTGCTGGAGATTCCCGAGGTTGTTGCCTGCCACAACGTGTCGGGGCGCTATGATTTTTTGCTTGAGGTGGTGGCCAAAGACCTGGAGTCGTTTGGCGAGTTTGCGCGCGAGGTGTTGCAGACGTTGCCCTGTGTTAAAGAAATTTACTCAAGCTTTTCCTATAAGTCGGTGCGGCCTTTGCGGGTGATTCCGCTACCGGGCTGACGCTGCTTCAAGCGCGCCTTCAGTCAACCTGCAAATACCCGCGTGGCGTGCTGCCGGTCATGCTTTTGAAGAAGGCGATCAACGCGCTGTCACTGGCAAAGCCCAGCTCGAACGCGCAGTAGCCCAGGTTGCGCCCGATGGCCAGCAGTTCGATTGCCCGCATCAAGCGCCACTGCTGGCGCCATTGCTGATAACCAAGGCCGGTCTCCCGCAGAAAAATCCGGCCGATGGTCTTGGTGCTGGCGCCTATCTGTTTTTCCAGGGCTTGCAGGGTCGGCGGTAACCTTTGCAGATCGGCGAGCAAGGGCGCCAGGCGTTTGTCCCGGGGCAAGGGCAGGAGCATCGGTTGTGCGGTGGCCGCCTGGATTTCATCCAGGCACAGCGCCAGCAAATGCGCGTAGCGGCCCGTTTGCCAATCGGTGTCGAAGGGCGCCATCGCTATGGGTTCCAGCACTGCGCGCAGCAATGCGCTGACCTCGATCACTCCAACGTGTGGAGGCAATTGATCGGCCAGGGCCGGGCTCAGATACACCGAACGGTAGTCCACGGTTTTGTGCATCACCGCGCGATGCGGCACGCCACACGGGATCCACGCGGCGCGCGACGGCGGCAGCAGGCACAGTTGGTTGTCGAGGGTGATACGGGTGCAGCCTTGGCGCGTGAATAGCAGTTGCCCGCGCTGGTGGCGGTGCAGGCCGGAGTCGTGATCACCGAGCAGGGCGGCGATGCCGATGACCGGCGCTGCCAGGCGGTCGGGGTCGAAGGTTGCGTCGGCGGCGAGCCAGGCCATAGGTTGTCCGATTTGATGGATAAACTGTCAAAGTCTGGATAATAGCCCCAATCGACAGTGCTTACACTTCTTGCGTTGTTTCAAGCAAAGGAGTTGGGGATGAAGGTTAGATTTTTTTTACCACTGACGGTGGCGTTGCTGATGTTCCCGCAACTGGCCCAAACGCTTTACAGCCCGGCGCTGGGAGATATCGGCCGAGCGTTTGCGGTGGGGCCGGAGCGGGCCGGGCAGACTTTGTCGGTGTACTTCCTGGCGTTCGCCTTTGGCGTGGTGGTGTGGGGTCGGCTGTGTGATCGTTGGGGGCGGCGGCCGGTGATGCTGGCCGGATTGGCTCTGTATGGGGTTGCGTCGGTGTTGGCCTTGGGCATGACCACCTTCAACGGTTTGCTGCTGGCCCAGGCGTTGGCGGCGTTCGGCGCGGCCGTCGGTTCGGTGGTGACGCAGACCGTGCTGCGTGACCGTTTCCAGGGCGCGCAATTGGCCCAGGTATTTTCGCTGATGGGCATTGCCCTGGCCGCCAGCCCGGCCGTGGGTTTGTTCACGGGCGCCAGCCTGGTGCAGTTCTTCGGTTATCGCGGTGTGCTCAGTGGTTTGTTGCTGCTCTCGCTGGCGTTGTGGGCAGTGTGCTTATGGGCGTTGCCGGAGACGCGTTCGGCCTCGATGCCGACGGCCGCGTTGGGCGAGACGTTGCGGTTGATGCTCAGCGATGCCGGGATTTGGCGTTCGGTGGGGTTGGTGGCGGCGTTAAATATTGCGCTGTTCAGCTATTACAGCGTGGGACCATTCATCTTTTCGCGGCTGGGTTTGTCTGCCGCCGACTTCGGCTACAGCGGCGTACTGCTGGCGCTCGGCTCCGGGTTTGGTGCGTGGCTGAACAAGTGGCTGCTCAAGCGTGGGGTAAACGGCGAGCAATTAGTGCTGATCGCCGCCGGTGTCGCGGTGCTGGGTGGCTTGCTGGTAGTGCTGCTGCAAAACAGCGGGTTATTTGTCTGGCCGATGTTGCTGGTGGTGCTGGCGTTCGGCATGGCCATTCCCAATGTGCTGGTGGCCGCGCTGGTGGCCTATCACGATCGCCTGGGCACTGCCGCCGCGCTGTTTGGCTTGCTGTATTACCTGGTGATCGGCGCCGGGCTGACCCTGGTCGCCTGGGCCCAGGACCTGGGCTGGAGCTTGTTGGTTTGTGGTTTGGCGGCGCTGTGGCTGGCAGCGCCGCGCAGGCTCAGAAGTTGACCGACGCACTCAGGCGCGCGGTCAAGGGCGCGCCCTGGAACAGGTAGTCATCGCCCAGGTATTCACCCGCATCGCGCCAGTAGCGTTTGTCGAACAGGTTGTCGACGCTGAGGCGGAACACGGTCTCATAGCCGTCGATTTTGGTGGTGTAGCGGCTGCCGACATTTACCACGGCATAGTCGCCCACCTGCACATTGCCGGTGCGGTCGGCGTACTTCCTGGCGCTGTATTGCACGCCGCCCAACACGGCCAGCCCATTCATCCACGGCAGGGCGTAGTCGGCATACAGGCTGGCGCGCAGTTTGGGGACGTTGATCGCCTGGTGGCCTTCGTAGTCTGGTGTGCCGCTGTTGTTCACCCGGGCGCGAATCGCCGCGACGCTGGTCGAGATCTGCAGGCGGTCGGTGGCCCAGCCGTTGGCGGAGAGTTCCAGGCCGGTGTTTTTTTGTTCGCCTTGTTGGACGTAGGTGAAGTTACCGGCACCATCTGGCTTGGAATACTGGTAGGCCTGGCGAGTCTGGAATACGGCGGCGGCGAAGCTGATGCGGCGCCAGTCGTATTTCACGCCGGCTTCGATTTGCCGGGACACGGTTGGGGCCAGGGTGTCACCGGCGTTACTCGCGAACCACGGCGCCGTGCCGCCCAGGGACAGGCCCTTGCTGTAGCTGGTGTACAGCGAAATGTTTTCCACCGGTTTGTAGATCAATGAGGCCTGGGGCAGGAACACGTATTGCTGGGTGTGGCGATTTTCGTTTCCGGTTGCTTCATCGAACGCTTTTTCATCCAGGCGCACTTCGCGCCCGCCAATGATGGTTTGCCATTTCTCGTTGAAGCGGATGCGGTCGGTGGCGAACAGGCCGTACTGACGGCTGTCGAGGTTGCGATGGCTGGGGTTCAGCGGCTTGTCGGTAGGCTCGAAGGTCGGTGCGTCCTGATTGATATTGCCGCTGCCGATGTATTCGTTGACGGACTTGCGCTTGTCGATCACCCGGCGAAACGCGCTGGTGCCGAAAGTCAGTTCATGGCCCAGGCTACCGGTGTCGAACAGGCCTGTCATCGCCGCCTGTACTTCATCATCACGGCGGGTGTCGTCGGGGCTGCGGTAGTCGTAAATGTCGTAGTTACCGTCCGGGGTGAAGTAGTTGCCTACTCCGGTCGTGGCGCCACCCCAGGCAAACGAGCTGTAGTCATCAATCACCACCTTGCTATGGGCTGCGCTCAGGCTGCCTTTCCACTGATCGCTGAAGCGGTATTCAAATTTGCCGTTGAGGTTCAGTGAGTCAATGCCCACCTGATGGGAGCCACTCTGGTGCCCCAGCAATTTTTTCGGTGACGCGTCATGGGGCACTTCGGTGCCGCCCAGCAGTTGATAACCCGGCACGGAGCGCTGTTGCTTGTTCTGGTATTCCGCGTCCAGTTGCAGCACCGCGTCGGGGCTGATGTTCCAGTCGAAGGCCAGGGACACAAAGTCGCGCTGGCCGTTGGCGTGCTCGACATATGAGTTGAGGCCTTCGTGGGCGACGTTGGCGCGCAGGCCGAACTGTTGTTCGCTGCCAAACCAGCCGCCCACGTCGGTGGCTATGTAACCGCTGCCTCGGTCGTCGGTGGAGACGGTGACTGAGCGCACATCTTCCGGGCGTTTGGTCACATAGTTGATCACGCCGCTGGGTTCGGAGATGCCGCTTTGCAAGCCGGCCAGGCCTTTGAGCACCTCAACCTGCTGCTTGTTTTCCAGGGCGACGTTTTGCTCGCCAGTGATGGTGCGGCCGTTGATTTTGTAGCTGCTCGCGGCGTTCAGCGAGAAACCGCGGATCACGAAGTTTTCGTAGTAGCCGATGGGGGCGTAGCTGTCGCCTACCGAGGCATCGTTGCGCAGTACTTCGCTGAGCAGGCGGGCTTGTTGGTCTTTGATCAGTTCGGCGTTGAGGACGGTGATCGACGCGGGGGTGTCGAGCAGTGGTGCTTCGCTGAAGCCGCCGACTGAGGCGCTGTTGGTGCGATAGCCGGAGTCTTCCTGGCCCTGGACGTTTACCGCCGGTAGTTCGATTTCAGCGGCCATGCTGTTACCGAGGCTGCCGCTGAGTAGCAGGCCGAGGGCGAAACGTGAGGTAACGACGGGACGAAAACGCACAACCATGGGGGTAGGGCCTTAAAGCGCAGGGCGGGGGCGCATAAGCTAGGGGGATGTGCTGGGATTTACAAGTTATTGAGAATGGTTCTGTTGCGTTGTGTTGTGTACATATCCGTTGCTGCGGTAACGGCGGCCTAGGGTTCCGCCCTGACGGCGGTTTACCCACGGATTCAAGCCTGCGTTCGGCCATCGTGGTTGACGGGGCGCCTCAGATCAAAATTTACAGCACGGCGGCCTGAGAGCCGACCTGAGTGGTTGAAGCAAAAGCCAGATCAAGTGCAAATCAAAAGACCGCTGACTTCGTCATCGAAAAGGATGTAAGGGCAACAACAACAACAACAGCAACTGCCGACCTCGCCATCAAGGTTGGATGCAGTCAACTGTGGGAGCGGGCTTGCTCGCGAAAGCG
>NZ_CBFHAZ010000171.1:0-7631 GCF_965653655.1 Pseudomonas onubensis
CGCGAATGCGGTGGGTCAGTCAATTCATCTGTCACTGACCCACCGCATTCGCGAGCAAGCCCACCCCCACAGTTGACCGCATGCAGTTTTGAATATGATGTCGACTGCGGATTTGCATGCACTGAAGAGCTTCCACAGGGGATCATCAGTGTTTTGACGATTGCATTCTCGAGACAGCAAAAAGGCGCCTTTCGGCGCCTTTTTGCTGTGTTGCGAACAGCTATCAGGCCATTTCGGCCGTGGTTTCGAACTCGAAGGTCAGCTCGCCATCCTTCAGGTCGATATGCACCACACCACCATGGTCGGAAAGCTCGCCAAACAGGATCTCTTCGGCCAACGGCCGCTTGATCTTGTCCTGGATCAGACGCGCCATTGGGCGAGCGCCCATTGCCGAGTCATAGCCGCCTTCAGCCAGCCAGTTGCGCGCCGCATCCGTCACTTCCAGCTGCACGCGCTTGTCTTCCAACTGCGCCTGAAGCTCGGTAAGGAACTTGTCCACCACGCTTTTGATGACCTCATGGCTGAGGCGACCAAACTGGATAATGGTGTCCAGACGGTTGCGGAACTCCGGCGTGAAGCTCTTCTTGATCACTTCCATCGCATCAGACGAGTGGTCCTGATGGGTAAAGCCGATGGAGGCCCGCGCGGCGGTTTCAGCACCGGCGTTGGTGGTCATGATCACGATGACGTTGCGGAAGTCCGCCTTGCGCCCGTTGTTATCGGTCAGGGTGCCGTGGTCCATGACCTGCAGCAGCAGGTTAAAGACTTCCGGGTGAGCCTTTTCGATTTCATCGAGCAACAACACGCAGTGCGGCTGCTTGGTAATGGCTTCGGTCAACAGGCCGCCCTGGTCGAACCCGACATAGCCCGGAGGCGCACCGATCAGGCGTGACACGGTGTGGCGCTCCATGTATTCGGACATGTCGAAACGCACCAGCTCAATGCCCATGGCCTTGGCCAATTGCCGCGCCGCTTCAGTCTTGCCGACGCCGGTGGGGCCTGCGAACAGGAACGAACCGACCGGTTTGTCCGGCGACTTGAGGCCCGCACGCGAGAGTTTGATTGCGGTGGACAGCGCGTCGATGGCTGCATCCTGACCGAACACCGTGAGCTTGAGGTCGCGCTCCAGGTTACGCAGCAGCTCCTTGTCGGAACTGTTGACGTGCTTGGGCGGAATACGCGCGATCTTGGCCACGATGTCCTCGACTTGCGGCACGTCGATGCGCTTCACACGCTTCTCGACCGGTTGCAGGCGCTGGTAGGCGCCCGCCTCGTCGATCACGTCGATGGCCTTGTCCGGCATATGCCGGTCATTGATGTAGCGCGATGCCAGCTCAGCAGCGGCGCGCAGGGCTTCATCGGTGTACTCAATGCCGTGGTGCGCCTCGAAGCGCCCCTTGAGGCCGCGCAGGATGCCGATGGTGTCTTCAACCGAAGGCTCGGACACGTCGACTTTCTGGAAGCGACGCGCCAGGGCACGGTCTTTTTCGAAGATGCCGCGAAATTCCTGGAACGTGGTCGAACCGATGCAGCGGATATCACCCGACGACAGCAACGGCTTGAGCAGGTTGGAGGCGTCCATCACCCCACCGGACGCCGCACCGGCACCAATGATGGTGTGGATTTCATCAATAAACAGGATGGCCTGCGGGCGTTTTTTCAGCTCGCCGAGCAGCGCCTTGAAGCGCTTCTCGAAATCGCCACGGTACTTGGTCCCGGCGAGCAACGCGCCCAGGTCAAGGGAGTAGACGACGCTGTTGGCCAACAGATCAGGCACCTGGTTATCCACGATGCGCTTGGCCAGGCCTTCGGCAATCGCGGTTTTACCCACGCCCGCCTCGCCCACCAGCAACGGATTGTTCTTGCGACGACGCGCGAGGATCTGCGCTACACGCTCAACCTCAAGCTCACGCCCCACCAGCGGGTCAATCCGCCCTTGGCGCGCCAGTTCGTTGAGGTTGCTGGCATAGGCATCCAGTGGATTGCCCGAAGAAGAAGACTCACCGCCCTCGTCGTCCTGCATATCCTGCTCACCCTCGGAATGATCGCCGTGCCCTGGCACCTTGGAGATACCGTGGGCGATGTAGTTGACGACATCAATACGGGCAACGCTCTGCTGCTTGAGCAGGAACACTGCCTGGCTTTCCTGCTCGCTGAAAATCGCCACGAGCACATTGGCGCCCGTGACCTCACGCTTACCGGAGCTCTGTACGTGGAAGACAGCACGCTGCAATACCCGCTGAAAGCCCAGGGTTGGCTGGGTCTCACGGTCCTCGTCATGCACGGGGATCAGTGGCGTGGTGGAGTCGATAAACTCCTGCAGGTCATGCTTGAGTTTGTCGAGGTTGGCGCCGCACGCACGTAGCACGGTGGCGGCAGCTTCGTTATCCAAAAGTGCCAGCAGCAGGTGCTCGACGGTCATGAATTCATGACGCTTCGAACGGGCCTCCTTGAAGGCAAGATTGAGGGTGACTTCGAGCTCGCGGTTTAACATAGCTTCACCTCATACCCAAGTGGTCGGCGTTAACCGTCCTTCTCGATTTCACAGAGTAGCGGATGCTGGCTTTCCCTGGCGTACTGGTTGACCTGCATGGCCTTTGTCTCGGCGATGTCACGGGTAAACACTCCACATACTGCCCGTCCTTCTGTGTGAACGGCCAGCATTACCTTGGTCGCCAGCTCGCGGTTCAGGTTAAAAAACACCTCGAGCACTTCGACGACGAAATCCATCGGTGTGTAGTCATCATTAAACAAAACCACCTTGTACATCGGCGGCGCCTGTAAAGCAGGCTTCGCCTCCTGGACAGCAATGCCTGCAGAACCGTCGTCATCGTGTTCCTGATCCGGGCGATCCTGATTGAATGTTAGTCGAATCTGGCTGTTTGCATGCATGGAAAGAAAGGTTCGTCAGTGGTTCAAATACAGTGGTGGGGGCGACCTGTCAGATTTTCAACTACTGACCGGTTGGTCGCCTTGACTATCGGCGAAACGGTGTTACAACCAATAGAACCCACAGTGGGTAAAAAAGGTCCGCGCAGTCAACCTTATTTATTCGGGTTAGGACGGATAAACTGGATGATACTCCAGTGATGGAGTCTGGTGCAGAGGGATATGGTTATGTCTGGCGTCAAGATCAGTGGCAAGGTCAAGTGGTTCAACAATGCCAAGGGGTTCGGGTTCATTATTGCGGATAGCAACCCTGACGAAGACCTCTTCGCGCATTATTCAGCGATTACCATGGAGGGTTACAAGACGCTGAAGGCGGGCCAAGAAGTAGTGTTTGAAATTCTTCAGGGCCCCAAAGGCATGCATGCTGTCGCAATCTGCGCCGCATGCGCAGCCGCACCCGGAACAGCCCACGATGAATCTCACGAAACGAAGGCCAAGGCAGATCAGCCCTCTCAATCAAAAAAGAAGCAACCGGCCTGATCAGCTTTTAAGCAAGTCACCTGAATAAAAAACCGGCCCTCCTGACCCAGTCAGGAGGGCCGGTTTTTTATAGGCTTCTTTTACATATGCGAAATCAACGCATCACCAAAGCCTGACGACGAGACCAATTTCGCCCCCTCCATCAGACGCTCGAAGTCATAGGTCACGGTCCTGGCCGAAATCGCGCCATTGGTACCTTTGATAATCAAGTCCGCCGCCTCCGTCCAACCCATGTGCCGCAGCATCATTTCCGCCGACAAAATCAACGAACCCGGGTTGACCTGATCCTTGCCTGCATATTTAGGCGCAGTACCGTGGGTGGCCTCGAACATCGCTACGGTGTCGGAGAGGTTGGCCCCCGGCGCAATGCCGATACCGCCTACTTCCGCTGCCAACGCGTCAGACAGGTAGTCGCCGTTAAGGTTAAGCGTTGCAATCACATCATATTCCGCCGGGCGCAGCAGGATTTGCTGGAGCATGGCGTCGGCAATCGCGTCCTTGACCACCACATTTTTGCCGGTTTTCGGGTTTTTGAACTGCATCCACGGGCCGCCGTCGAGCAGGGTCGCGCCAAATTCCTTTTCGGCAATACCGTAGGCCCACTCTTTGAAGGCACCCTCGGTGAACTTCATGATGTTGCCTTTGTGTACGATGGTCAGCGAATCACGGTCATTATCCACTACATATTGCAGGGCTTTGCGCGCCAGGCGCTCGGTGCCTTCTTTGGAGACCGGCTTGACGCCAATCCCGCAGTCCTGGTCGAAACGGATCTTGGTAACGCCCATTTCTTCCTTGAGGAACTTGATCACCTTGATCGCTTCCGGCGAACCGGCTTTCCACTCGATCCCGGCGTAAATATCTTCGGAGTTTTCACGGAAGATGGTCATGTCCACGTCGCCCGGCTTCTTGACCGGGCTGGGCACGCCTTCAAACCAGCGCACCGGGCGCAGGCAGACATATAAATCGAGTTGCTGGCGCAGGGCCACGTTCAGCGAACGGATGCCGCCGCCCACCGGCGTGGTCAGCGGGCCTTTGATGGAAACCACGTAATCCTTGACCGCATCCAGGGTTTCCTGGGGCAGCCAGGTGTCCTGGTCGTAGATTTGAGTCGCCTTTTCGCCGGCATACACCTCCATCCAGGAGATTTTGCGCTTGCCGCCGTAGGCCTTTTCAACAGCTGCGTCGACCACCTTGATCATCACCGGGCTGATGTCGACGCCAATACCGTCGCCTTCTATATAAGGGATGATCGGTTGGTCAGGAACATTGAGAGAATGGTCTGCATTGACGGTGATTTTGTCGCCGACTGCCGGAACCTGAATCTTCTTGTATCCCATGCTGAACTCCATCTATGGATTGAACATCTGGCTGCGTTCGAGCCTACTCCAGATAAATGGCGACTGAAACCTCACGCCATGCTCATTTGCATCGAAAACAGCATAATTTGTCGCCTACAAGCCTGAAAGCAAAGGCAAAATCGCCAATCTTGAGCACATCGTGCGGCGCTCGCCGCGCTTTGCGCCCTGCGACCTTTAGACCAATGGACGACACACCTTTTGTATGAAGGCTCGGCGTAAGCATAGCGACCTATGTATAATGCCGCCGCTGACCAAAGAGTCACGACGGCGGACCGCTCTAGAACAAAGCCTTCCGCTACAAAGCAGGACTAATACAATAGTCCACCCGCTTGACGCTCGACTGATGCAAACCAACATCACCGCGAAGAAACCTCGACATTTCGCTCATGGATGACTTTGAACGAACGCGCTCCACCCGGCGCATCTCGAGTTTCTGCGCACGCTTTCAGCAAAGAAGAGAGTTAATCCGAATATGCCCACCCGCTCGAAGATCATCTACACCTTCACCGACGAAGCCCCAGCCCTCGCCACCTATTCACTGCTGCCTATCGTAGAGGCCTTCACCGCTTCCGCTGATATTGCTGTGGAAACCCGCGACATTTCCCTGGCCGCGCGCATCCTCGCAAGCTTCCCCGAGCAACTGGGCACCAAGGCAATCGCGGACCACCTCGCCGAACTGGGCGACCTGGCCGTTACGCCGGAAGCCAACATCATCAAGCTGCCTAACATCAGCGCCTCGACCCCGCAGCTGCAAGCGGCGATCAAGGAACTGCAGGCCCAGGGCTACGCCCTGCCGGACTACCCGGAAACCGTAACCACCGACGCGGAAAAAGAAACCCGTGCACGTTACGACAAGGTCAAGGGCAGCGCCGTGAACCCGGTACTGCGCGAAGGCAACTCCGACCGCCGCGCACCGCTGTCGGTCAAGAACTACGCGCGCAAGCACCCGCACAAAATGGGCGCCTGGGCTGCTGATTCCAAGTCGCACATCGCACACATGAGCAACGGCGACTTCTACGGCAGCGAAAAAGCCGTGCAGATCGAAGCCGCTGACGCCGTGAAGATCGAACTGATCGCCAAAGACGGCACCGCGACCGTCTTGAAAGAAAAGACCTCGGTACAAGCCGGCGAAATCATCGACACCGCCGTGCTGAGCAAAAAAGCCCTGCGCGCGTTCATTGCCGCTGAAATCGAAGACGCCAAGCAGCAAGGCGTGCTGCTCTCGGTTCACTTGAAAGCCACCATGATGAAGGTCTCCGACCCGATCATGTTCGGCCAGATCGTTGCCGAGTTCTATAAAGACGCCCTGGCCAAGCACGCCACCGTGCTGGAACAGATCGGCTTCAACCTGAACAACGGTATCGGCGACCTGTACGCTCGCATCAAGGCTTTGCCGGCCGAGCAGCAAGCGCAGATCGAAGCTGACATTCAGGCGGTCTACGCCGCTCGCCCTTCCCTGGCGATGGTCAACTCCGATAAAGGCATCACCAACCTGCACGTGCCGAGCGACGTCATCGTCGACGCCTCGATGCCAGCCATGATCCGTGACTCCGGCAAAATGTGGGGCACCGACGGCCAGCTGCACGACACCAAGGCGGTGATCCCGGATCGCTGCTACGCCACCATCTACCAAGCCGTCATCGAAGACTGCAAGGCTAATGGCGCTTTCGACCCAACCACCATGGGCAGCGTGCCAAACGTTGGCTTGATGGCCAAGAAAGCCGAAGAGTACGGTTCCCACGACAAGACCTTCCAGATCAAGGCTGACGGCGTAGTCCGCGTCACCGATAGCAAGGGCACCTTGCTGATGGAACAGGTTGTCGAAGCCGGCGACATCTTCCGCATGTGCCAGACCAAAGACGCGCCGATCCAGGACTGGGTCAAGCTCGCCGTCAACCGTGCTCGCGCCAGCAACACCCCGGCCATCTTCTGGCTGGACCCACAGCGTGCGCACGATGGCGTAGTGGTCGAGAAAGTTCAGGCCTACCTGAAAGACCACAACACCGAAGGCCTGGACATCCGCATCATGTCGCCGGTCGACGCGATGAAGTTCACCCTGGAGCGCACCCGCAAGGGCCTGGACACCATCTCGGTAACCGGTAACGTACTGCGCGACTACCTGACCGACCTGTTCCCGATCATGGAACTGGGCACCAGCGCCAAGATGCTGTCGATCGTGCCGCTGATGAACGGTGGCGGCCTGTTCGAAACCGGCGCCGGCGGTTCGGCTCCAAAACACGTGCAGCAACTGGTTGAAGAAAACTTCCTGCGTTGGGATTCCCTGGGCGAGTTCCTGGCCCTGGCCGCGTCCCTTGAGCATTTGGGTGTCACCTACAACAACCCAAAAGCCCTGGTACTGTCCAAGACCCTGGACCAGGCCACTGGCCAGTTCCTCGACAACAACAAGTCGCCATCGCGCAAAGTCGGCAACATCGACAACCGCGGCAGCCACTTCTACCTGGCGCTGTACTGGGCACAAGCCCTGGCCGCCCAGACTGAAGACGCTGCACTGCAAGCGCAGTTCGGCGAACTGGCCAAGACCCTGACCGACAACGAGGCAACCATCGTTGCCGAGCTGAACGCGGTACAGGGCAAGCCAGTCGACATCGGCGGCTACTACGCGCCGAACCCGGAGCTGACCAGCAAAGCCATGCGCCCAAGCAACACCCTCAACGCGGCCATTGCCAAGTTGAAGTAAGGTTGTAAGGATGCAAAGAAGCCCCGGCCATGTGCCGGGGTTTCTGTTTCAGAACACTGCGGTTTTGCTGAACAAACCGGATCAAAATGTGGGAGCGGGCTTGCTCGCGAATGCGGTGTGCCAGTCACCCGATGCATATCTGACCC
>NZ_CBFHAZ010000172.1:0-7627 GCF_965653655.1 Pseudomonas onubensis
GTCAGTGACAGTTGAATTGACTGACCCACCGCATTCGCGAGCAAGCCCGCTCCCACCTTTGACCGAGTGTTGGGGCGAGGACTTTTTGCTTGCTTTTTGCTGGGCCGGCACTCCGGTCCTTCAAAAAGTGAGCCGCCGTCAGGGCGGAACCCTAAGCCGTTACCGCAGCAACGGATATGTATGCCGCCCACCAGTAAAGCTAACGCAACGGCCCCAACACCTGCCGATACCGCTCCACCCCCTGCGGCGTCTGCCTGACCAGGCTGATCTCCATGCCCAAAGGATCCTCCCGCCGATTACCACTCAATTGCCGCCAGCCTTTGTCCGCCTGCCACACTCGCACCTGTACATCACTGACCCCACTCAACACCACCACCCCGTCTTTGGCCGCCGGCAGTGGAAAGCGATCCCGCGCAGGCGCTGCCGCACGGTACAGGCTGTCGCCCTTGAGCCACCAGCGCACGCGTTGCAGCCCATCGCCGGTCGCCGGTGCACTGCGAATCACCTCCAGCGTAAAACCCTTGCTGTCGGAGCTGCGCACCGTCACGGCGGCCAACCCGGCAGGTTTGGCGGTGTCGTCCTCGGTGGGGCCGGGCGCACTCAGTTCCACGCTGGCGCGCAGGCTGACATCGCGTTGCAGCTGGTTCAATGCCCGCAGCAGCGCTTCAGTCTGTTCGGTACTGGCTTGCAGGTGCTGGTCGGCGCGGGTCACGCTGTCGAGTCCACGCCAGGCGATCAGGCTGACCACCGCCATCAGCATGATCGCCACCATCACCTCGATCAGGGTGAAGCCTTGCTGGGATTGCTTCATGGCTGCGCCATCACGCGCATCAGCCCGGCCGAATCGCGTTGCAGGCTTAGGCGGTGTTGGCCGTCGGACAGCACCACGCGCACGGGTGGGCTGATCCATTCGGCGTCGAGTACCAGCACTCGCCCGGGTTCGATCGAGACCTGCATTGGCGTGTTTTCCCAGGGGCGCGGGCGCAGTTGGCTGTCACCCTTGAAGGTCTCGATACCTGAACCGTCCTCACTGCGGCGGTTGAAGCCAAAGCCCTTGGCGTCTGCGTGCCAGGTGATCGGGCGGCCGTCCGCGCGGGCTTCGGCCTGGGCCACTTGCAGCAGTTGGCTGAGGCGTTCGGCATCTTTGCGCAGCAGGTGCAGCGGGTCGGGCTTGATGGTCAGGCTGATGGCGGCACTGGAAATGCCGATGATCACCAGCACCACCATCAACTCGATCAGGGTAAAGCCTTGCTGTTTCATCGCCCGACTCCTGAACAACTGGTGAGCTTGTGAAATAAAAACGTGCGAATTGGCCTGTAGGCTAATGGCACGCACAGACAGGAGGTCCCGCTCATGGCATTCGCTCTTCGTGTATCGCCCGCCCACGGTGTGCAGGCGCTGGCCTTGTTGGCGGCTTTGTCCGGGGTGGTGGTGTGGACGCCGTTGCTGCTGACGTCCGCCGAGTCCCATACGCCCCAGGCCGCGCCCCAGACGCTGGCGGCGCGCAGTGACAACCCGGCGTTGCAGTGGTTTGCCACTGCGCCCTCGGCGTTGCAGGTCAAGGTTTCCGGCGTGCTCGCCGGCGCCCGTGGCGCGGTGGCGATCCTCAGCCTTAACGATGGGCCGCCCCGCAGCTTCCTGCTTGGCGAGCGTTTGAGCCCCGGTGTGCGGCTGACCGCCATTGAAGGTGATGGCGTGGAGATCGAGCGCGGCGGCGAGAAGCTGCGCGTCAACCTCGACAAGTTACCGGACGCGCCTGCGTTGCCATCACTCACTCGGCCATGACCTGGGTTGCCAAACGCGCCAACGGCGGTGCTTCGCGGCTGGCGTCAAGCACCAGCAGGCTGACCTGAAACAGGCGGCCCTCGTCGTTGATGGTCTGCTCACAGCGCAGTTTGAGCCGGCCCTGGTCACAATCGAAGGTCTTTTTGCCGCTGCGTAGCTGCCCGCCCAACCGCAGCTCGGCCAAGCGACTTTGCCCGGCCAGCAGCGCGATGGATTTGTCACGCAGCAGGCCGTTGCTCTGGGTCATCAACCCGGCCACGCGCACGGCGGCGGCCATGGCCACAGCAATGATCGCCAGCGCCACCAGCACTTCAATCAGGGTAAAGCCTTGCTCCTTGCGGCGGCTGTACATGGCGCTCTCAAAGCCGGGAAACAGGCCCGCAGACTAGCGCCGGCAGTTGACCGATTAGCGACCAAACCTCCCGAGGATTTTCAATACGACTGACATGTGTTCTTGCAACACTGCGCCACGAAATGCACCCAAGCCAAGGAATGTCGAGATGGAAATCGCGCCCCTAACGTCCCCATTGCCAGGCCCGCGCGGCCAACGTGGCTTCACCTTGATCGAGATCATGGTGGTGGTGGTCATACTCGGGATTCTGGCGGCGATGGTGGTGCCCAAAGTGCTCGACCGCCCCGACCAGGCACGGGCCACGGCGGCCAAGCAGGATATCGGCGGGCTGATGCAGGCGCTGAAACTCTATCGCCTCGACCACGGCAGCTACCCGAGCATGAACCAGGGCTTGAAAGTACTGGTAGAACGCCCGGCCGACGCCAAGAACAGCAACTGGCGCGCCTACCTGGAGCGCCTGCCCAACGACCCGTGGGGCAACCCTTATCACTACCTCAACCCCGGCGCCAATGGTGAGGTCGATGTGTTTTCCCTCGGTGCCGACGGCAAACCGGATGGCGACGGCGTGAATGCCGATATCGGCTCCTGGCAGTTGTAAGGCCGGCCATGAACAGGCATTCGCCCGCAGTGGCGAAGCAGCGCGGCATGGCGATTATCAGCGCCCTGCTGATCGCGGCGGTGGTGGCGGTGATCGCCGGCGCCATGCTCACGCGCCAGACCGTTTTCACCCGTAGTCTTGAGGCCGAGCAGCAGCGCGTGCAGGGCCAATGGCTGTTGCTGGGCGCGCTGGAACACAGCCGCCTGTTGCTGTGGGACGCGCGTAAAAAGGACGTGCTGACCCGCCCCGACCAGCCATGGGCACGCGCCCAGGTCGGTGTGTTCGAAGGGCGGCTGGAGGATGAACAGGGCAAGTTCAACCTGCGCAACCTGGTCAATCGCCAGCAACCTGATGACGAACAATTGCAGCACTTCGAGCGCTTATGCCAGTTGATCGGTATCGATTCGGCCGTGAGCCGTCGCATCAGCCAGCGGGTGATCGCCTCCTATGACCAGCGCATTGTGCACAAAGGCGCGCCGGATGAGCGGCTACCGGCCAAATACCCGATGTTGCGCAGCCTCGATGACCTCAGCGCTATTGATGGCGTCGACCCGAAAATGCTGCGGCGCCTGCACGCATTTGTCAGCGTGCTGCCCGGCAATACCTGGGTCAACGGCAATACCGCCAGCGCCGAAGTGCTTAGCGCGGTGGTGCCGCTGCTCAGTCTGTCCCAGGCCCAGGCGCTGGTGGACGAGCGCGACAGCGGGCGCTGGTTTATCAACCGTGGCGACTTTGTTAACCGCCTGCGCATGCCCCAAGTGGCGATGGATTCGGTGCAGGTGGGCATCACCAGTGAGTGGTTCCGCTTGCAGGGCCAGGCCCGTCACGAGCAACGCCGGGTGACGATCGAGGCGTTGTTGCACCGGCCTGAAGACCGCCAGCCGCAGGTAATCTGGTCACGGGTGGGCGTATGAAACGTTTGCGTATCGGCTTGCCGCCACTTGATCAACTGACGCTCGACAGCCCCGTGAATTTTGCCTGGCTGGACCGTGGCCTGGTGATCGCCGAAGGCCGCGAAAGCCTGAAGCAGTTGGGCCAACACCGCCAGGCAGTGGATTGCTTCCTGCACCCGCGTGACAGCCTGCTGACCAGCCTGGAGTTGCCGCCACTGCCGGCTGCAAAAAACGCGGCGGCCGTGGCCTGTGCGGCGCAGGCGCTGATCCTTGGGCCGATCGAACAGATGCAAGTGGCCCATGGCCCGCGTGACAGCGATGGCCGCGTGCAGGTGGCCTGGGTACCCAAGGCCGGGCTGGCACAACTGGGTCAGGTATTGGCGCAGGTGCCGCTCAAGCTGCGCGGTCTTTACCCGGCGCCGTATGCCTTGCCGGTAGCCACGGCTGCACTGGACGACGGGTATTTGCTCACACGCGATAGCCTGCACCAAGGCGCCGTGCATCCGCTGGGGCAGCACGCTCTGGATCAAACGCTCGACGTGCAGCTGGTCGAGACCGCGCATCGCTGGAGCGGCGCAGTACCCGCCTGGGGCTTGCAGGGGCACCTCAATCAGCGTGCGTCCGGCGGCTGGGGCAGGGCGCTGGCCTGTACGGCGCTGGCCGTCTTCATCTGGACCGTCGGCCTGAACCTGTACGCCGCCCGCCAGGCCGAAGAAGGCCAGCGGCTGAAGGCGCTGATGAGCCAACAGGTGCGCCAGGCCTTTCCCGAGCTGCCGGTGATCCTCAACCCTCTGCAGCAGGTGCGCCAACAGTTGGCGGCGCGGCAAAGCGGGGCGGCCGCTGATCCCGGCCAACGCTTTACCAGCCTGCTGCAACTGGCGGGCAGCCACTTGCCGTTTATGGTCGGCAGTGTCGACAGCCTGAGCTTTGAGCAGGGCCGTTTGCACCTGGGCCTGTTGGCCGACAGCTATAGCCCGGCGGCGCAAGGCGACTGGCAGTCGGCGCTGGCCGAAGCCGGTTTTGCCGCGACCCGTGATGAACAAGGCTGGACTCTGGGGCCGGCAGACAACACCGTCACCCCGGAGGAGGACGACGATGAATAAGTGGCAGCAGGTGCGCAGCCAATTCCATGGGTTCTGGGCTGGCCTGGCGGTGCGTGAAAAACGCCTGCTGACCGGTGCCGGGCTGGTGCTGGCGAGCCTGTTGACCTGGTTGGTGCTGGTTCAGCCGGCGCTTAAAAAAATCGATTATTGGCAGGCCGAAACCCCGAAGCTGCGCTCACAGGCCGAAGCCTTGCAGGTGCTGCTGCAGGGCGTCGCGGCGCCGCGGCAGGCGGATGACAGTGCGCTGCGCCAAGCCCTCGATGGCGCCGGCCTGCAAGGCCATTACCAACTGCAGGCGCTGGCCCCCGGCGGCTGGCAGCTGACCTTGGAGAATGCCCCGGCTGACCGTGTGGTGGACTGGCTGCTGGGCAACCCCCGTTCGTTTTCTTTGGAAGTGTCCGAGGCACGCTTGCAACGCGCTCCGGATACCGTCGACAACTCGGCCGGCACTGTGTCCGGGACCGTTCGCATGGATCAGGCGCTTGGCGCTAAGGAAGCTTCATGAAGTGGTCAGTCCCCAACTCCGCGCCTTTTCGCAAGGTCGCGCCGCTGCTATTGCTGGCCCTGAGCGCATGCAGTAACCCGCAGTCACCCAAGCCGTTGCTGGTGGACAGCGAGCTGGGCCAGCCATTGGCCGACACGCGGCGCAGCGGCGAAACCGTGCTGGACCGCCAGCGCGAACCCGCGCCGGCCCCGCGCGTGCAGCACCCGCTGACCAACAGCGCCCGTGGCCATGCCCCGGCGGTGCTCAAGGCGCGCAACCCGCTGGGCGACCAGCCGGTACAGCTGAATTTTGTGGATGCCGATATCCAGGCGGTGGTGCGTGCCTTGTCGCGCGCCACCGGCCAGCAATTTCTGGTGGACCCGCGTGTAAAAGGCAACCTCACCTTGGTCAGCGAAGGCCAGGTGCCGGCGCATCAGGCCTACGACATGCTGCTGGCGGCGTTGCGCATGCAGGGTTTCAGCGTGGTGGATGTGGGTGGCGTCGCCCAGGTGGTGCCGGAGGCCGATGCCAAGCTGCTCGGCGGGCCGATCTACAGCGCCGGCAGCAGCGGCATGCAGACGCGTACCTTTCGGCTGCAATATGAAAACGCGGTCAACCTGATCCCGGTGCTGCGTCCTATCGTGTCGCCGAATAACCCGATCAACGCCTACCCCGGCAACAACAGCATCGTCATCACTGACTATGCCGAAAACCTGGCGCGGGTGGCGCAGATTATCGACGGCATCGACACGCCCAGCGCCATCGACACCGATGTGGTGAAGATCCAGAACGGCATCGCCGTCGACATCGCGGCCATGGTCGCTGAATTGCTGGACACCCAGGGTGCCGACCAGACGCAAAAGATCAACGTGGTGGGCGATCCGCGTTCCAACTCGATCATCATTCGTTCCGGCAGCCCCGAGCGCACGGAGCTGGCGCGCAACCTGATCTACAAACTCGACAACGCCCAGAGCAACCCGAGCAATATGCACGTGGTGTACCTGCGCAACGCGCAGGCGGGCAAGCTGGCGCAGTCGCTGCGCGGGCTGTTGACCGGTGAGAGCGAGTCCGGGGTCAGCGATGAGGCGCGCGGCAAGCTCAGCTCCATGGGCGGCGGCTCCCAGAACAGCCAGGGCAGCAATACTCAGAACAGCAGCGGCACGCCCACTGGCAGTGGTGTGCAGTCGTCCGGTTACGGCCAGTCGAACAGTTCGGGCAGCGGCGCCAACAGCAGCACCCCCAGCGATCAGAACACCGCGTTCAGCGCCGGCGGTGTGACGATCCAGGCGGACGCTACCACCAACACCCTGTTGATCTCGGCGCCCGACCCGCTGTACCGCAACCTGCGCGAAGTCATCGACATGCTCGACCAGCGCCGCGCCCAAGTGGTGATCGAAAGCCTGATCGTTGAAGTCAGCGAAGACGACGCCAGTGAATTCGGCGTGCAATGGCAGGCCGGCAACCTCGGTGGCAAGGGCGGTTTTGGCGGCGTCAACCTGGGCGGCAGTGGATTGGTGACGACCGGCAAGACCAGCATTGATGTGTTGCCCAAGGGCCTGAATATCGGCCTGGTTAACGGCAGTGTGGATATTCCGGGCATCGGCAAGGTGCTCGACCTCAAGGTGCTGGCCCGCGCGCTCAAGAGCAAGGGTGGCACCAACGTGCTGTCCACGCCGAACCTGCTGACCCTGGACAACGAAGCGGCGAGCATTTTTGTCGGGCAGACCATTCCGTTTGTCACCGGCAGTTATGTCACCGGTGGCGGCGGCACCAGCAACAACCCGTTCCAGACCGTGCAGCGTGAAGAGGTGGGGCTCAAGTTGAACGTGCGGCCGCAGATTTCCGAGGGCGGCACGGTGAAGCTGGATATTTACCAGGAGGTCAGCAGCGTCGATACGCGCGCCTCGGTGGACGCGGGCACGGTGACCCAGAAGCGCGCAATCGATACCAGTATTTTGCTGGATGACGGGCAGATCATGGTACTCGGTGGGTTGCTGCAGGATGGCTACAGCCAAAGCAATGACGCGGTGCCGTGGCTGGCGGATATCCCCGGGTTGGGGGCGCTGTTTCGCAATGAAAAGCGCAGCGTCACCAAGACCAACCTGATGGTGTTTTTACGCCCCTACATTATTCGCGACAGTGGCGCGGGGCGCAGTATTACCTTGAACCGCTATGAGTTCATGCGCCGCGCCCAAGGCGGGTTGCAGCCTGAGCACAGTTGGGCGCTGCCGGATGTGCAGGCGCCGCAGTTGCCTTCGGTGGACAAGGCGATTCCCGGGGCGCAACAGCAGGGGCCAAGGGCGGTGATTCGGGCGGTGCCGGTTTCGCAGGTGCGGCCGTGATCTACCTGAAGCATGAAGATCAAACTGTGGGAGCGGGCTTGCTCGCGAATGCTGTGGGTCAGTTTCAAAT
>NZ_CBFHAZ010000173.1:0-7597 GCF_965653655.1 Pseudomonas onubensis
CGGTGTGTCAGTCAATACATGTGCTGACTGACACACCGCTTTCGCGAGCAAGCCCGCTCCCACATTTTTGATTGAGGTGTGTCAGGCGTGGACGCGCACCCACACGCTCACCAGCACGGTCGCCGCCATCAGCCACGCCACCGCCGCCACGGCGAGTGACGCTTCAAGGCGCATGCGATCGACCAGCACATACAGCGTCGCCAAATACACAAAATACGGAATGATCGACCACATCCCAAACAGGATGGTGGTCTTCAAGTCGTCCAGCGAACGGCCCTTGCCGACGATGTAATGCGCGATCAGCGCGAAGGTCGGAAACAGCGGCACCAGGCCTGCGATGTAGTAGTTTTTGGTCTTGGCCAGCGCCGCCAGGATCAGCACCACCGCCGCGCCCAGGGCGGCTTTCAAGAATAAGTCCATCAGTGGCTCAACCCGTATTTCTTGACCTTGTCGAACAGCGTGGTCTTGGCCATTCCCAGTTCCAGGCTGGCCTGGGTGAGGTTGCCGCCGCTGCGTTGCAGGGCGTCGTTGAGCAGGTTGCGCTCGAAGGCTTCCACCGCTTCGGTAAAGGCCAGGCCGTGATTGCTGGTGCCTGCGCCGCTTTTCTTGAAGGCCGGCAAGCCCAGGGCAAAACGCTCGGCAACGTTGCGCAGTTCACGCACGTTGCCTGGCCAGTCATGGCTCATCAGGGTCGACACGGTCTGGTTGTCCAGCTCCGGTACGCTGCGGTCAAAACGCAGTGACGACTGCTGCAGGAAGTGTTCGAACAATTGCAGGATGTCTTCACGGCGTTCGCGTAGCGGTGGTAGTTCCAGGGTCACGACGTTGAGGCGGTAGTAAAGGTCGCTACGGAATTGGCTGGCGCGGCTCAGCTCGTCAAGGTCGGATTTGGTCGCGGCAATCACCCGGCAATCCACTGCCACGCTCTGGTTCGAGCCCAGGCGTTCCAAGGTGCGTTCCTGCAACACACGCAGCAGTTTGATCTGCAGGTTGATCGGCATGCTTTCCACTTCATCGAGGAACAGCGTGCCCTCATGGGCGTGTTCGATCTTGCCGATGCGCCGCTTGCCCGCGCCGGTAAAGGCGTTGGCTTCGTGGCCGAATATTTCGCTTTCGAACAGGTTCTCCGGCAGGCCGCCGCAGTTCAGGGCAACGAACTGATGGTCGTGGCGCCGGCTGAAATCGTGCAAGCAACGCGCGACCAGTTCCTTGCCGGTGCCAGTTTCGCCTTCGATCAGCACGTTGGCCGAGGTGTCGGCCACGTTAGCGATCAGCTCGCGCAGGTTCTGCATGGCGGGCGAGCGGCCGATGATGCGGCCTTCCAGTGAGTCGCGCTCGGCCAGTTGGCGGCGCAGCGACCAGACTTCCCGCGCCAGCCCGCGTTGCTCAAGGGCGCGGCGCGCCACATCGACCAGGCGTTCGGGAGAGAAGGGTTTTTCCATGAAGTCGTAGGCGCCATTGCGCATGGCGCCGACCGCCATCGAGATATCGCCATGGCCGGTAATCAGCACCACCGGCAGGCTTTTATCCAGGGCCTTGAGGCGGGTCAGCAGCTCCAGGCCGTCGATGCCTGGCAGGCGAATATCGCTGATGACAATGCCGGCAAAGTTCTCGCCGATGCGCTTGAGCGCTTCCTCGGCACTGCCCACACCCACGCTGTGAATGTCTTCCAGCGCCAGGGCTTGCTGGCAGCCGAGCAGCACGTGGGGGTCGTCTTCGACGATCAGAACGGTGAGGTCTTTAGGATCGGTACTCATCATGTCGACTCAGCTTTTTGGGTGCCCACCAACGGCAGGCACAAGACAAAGGCAGTACCACCACTGGCCGGGTGTTCCACGGCGAGGTTGCCGCCGGTGGCCGCCGCCAGGCTGGCGGAAAGGGTCAGGCCCAGGCCCAGGCCTTGTTCGCCGGGTTTGGTGGTGAAGAACGGTTCGAATAAATGTTTGCGCGCTTCGGGGTCGATGCCGTGGCCATTGTCGCGCACGTGCAGACGGTATCTACCGTCGGCGCTCTGGCCGTCCAACCAGAGCTCGGGCGCTGGTTGGGCTTGCATCGCATCGAGCGCGTTGCCGATCAGGTTGACCAGGATCTGCTCCAGGCGGGTCTGGTCGATCTGCAGCTGGGCGGGGGCGAAGTCACGGTGCACGGTCAACGGCAGGCCGTCCAGACGCGCGCCCAGCACCTGGAAGGCGGCGTCCACGGCTTTGCCCAGGTTGGCTTCGCCCTGGTCGTCACCACGGCGGGCAAACGAGCGCAGGCTGGCGGTGATGCGGCCCATGCGGTCGATCAGTTCGTTGATGGTCTTGAGGTTGGCGCTGGCGGTGTCGAGGGCGCCACGCTCAAGGAAGCGCACGGTGTTACCCGACAGCGTGCGCAATGCCGCCAGCGGTTGGTTGAGTTCATGGGCAATGCTGGTGGACATCTGGCCGATGGCCGCCAGCTTGCCGGCCTGCACCAGTTCGTCCTGGGCGCGACGCAGGGTTTCTTCGGCCTGGCGGCGCTCGCGGATCTGGCCCTTGAGCCGTTCGTTACTGGCGCGCAGGTCGGCGGTGCGTTCGGCAATCCGGCGTTCCAGCTGGCTGTTGGCTTCCTGCAAGGCTTCGCGCGCGGCGAGGCGGGTGGCGATGACTTTGCGCCGCTCGTTCCAGGCGATCAGCAAGAACGCGACCAGGCCAAACGCGACCGCCACCAGAATGCCTTGATTGATCGCGGCGCGGCGCAGGTCGTTAAGTGGGGTCAGCAGGGTGAAGTTCCACGGCGTGTCGCTGAGCGGGCGGGTCTGGGCCAGGTAGCTGACTTCGCGCTCGTCGTTGATCACTTCGCTGTTGGCCGGGAAGGTGAGCTTCTCGGTGCCTTCGTTGAGACGCTCGCGGGCCAGTGGCTCCAACTCGTTCAACGTCGCCCAGTAATATTGCAGGCTGTGGGCCAGGCGTTCCTTGGTGTCATCGCTCAGCGGGCGCACGGCCTTGAGGCGCCGGGCCGGGTCACTGGAGAGAATGATGATGCCGTTTTCGTCGCTCACAAAGGCTTCGAGACGCGCGCGCTGCCAGCGTTCTTCGAGGGCTTCAAGGCGTACTTTGACCACGGCCACGCCGATGATTTTGCCGTGCTCTTCCAGGCCGTGGGCCAGGTAGTAACCGGGTTCGCCGTTGGTGCTGCCAATGCCATAGAAACGGCCGGGCTGGCCACGTACGGCATTTTGGAAATAGGCACGGAAGGACAGGTCTTCACCCTGGTAACTGTCGGCATCGCGCCAGTTACTGGTGGCCAGCACGCGGCCGGTGGTGTCCATCACGTAGATGGCCCGACTACGACTGCGTCGGTTCAGGCCTTCGAGGTAATCGTTGACCGTTTGCCGGGTTTCCTGGCTCGGGTCGGCCAGCAGCCTGGAGACGCTGGACTCCAGCTCCAACAGGCTGGGCAGGTAGGTGTATTTGCTCAGCTCGCTTTCGACGGTGCGGGCATGCAGCTCCAGCTGGCGTTCGCCGTTGTCGCTGAGGGTGCGGATGCCATAGTACTCACTGACCCAGAAGCCGATGTAACCCAAGCCGATCATCAGGGCGATGATCAACGGCGGCAGGAACAGTT
The DNA here is from genome assembly GCF_965653655.1 of Pseudomonas onubensis. Taxonomy (NCBI): domain Bacteria; kingdom Pseudomonadati; phylum Pseudomonadota; class Gammaproteobacteria; order Pseudomonadales; family Pseudomonadaceae; genus Pseudomonas; species Pseudomonas onubensis. Next base: position 3,589 of record NZ_CBFHAZ010000173.1, read on the forward strand.
GGCGAATCAGACGAGGTTTCACGGCAAGTGATGGCGGTGCGGCGCGAAATTGGTTGGGGTCGCATTTCATCACAGATGCCTTGGGTCAGCCAGAGCTTGCCGGCCTGCTCGGTCCAATGTGGGAGCTATGTAGGGCTTAGTGCTGCAGGATTTTCTCAAGGAAGTGCTGCGCGCGTTCGGAGCGGGCGCTGATGTCACCGAAGAACTCCTCTTTCGGGCAGTCTTCGATGATCTTGCCAGCGTCCATGAAAATCACGCGGTCGGCCACTTTGCGCGCGAAGCCCATTTCGTGGGTCACGCACATCATGGTCATGCCTTCGTGGGCCAGTTGCACCATCACGTCGAGCACTTCGTTGACCATCTCCGGGTCGAGCGCCGAGGTCGGTTCGTCGAACAGCATGACGATCGGGTCCATGGCCAGGGCGCGGGCGATGGCCACACGTTGTTGCTGGCCACCGGACAATTGGCCCGGATGCTTGTGGGCGTGCGCCGACAGGCCTACGCGCTCGAGCAGTTGCAGGCCCTTTTTAGTGGCTTCTTCCTTGCTGCGGCCCAATACCTTGATCTGCGCGATGGTCAGGTTTTCGGTGATGGTCAGGTGTGGGAACAGTTCGAAGTGCTGGAACACCATGCCCACGCGCGAGCGCAGTTTGGGCAGGTTGGTCTTCGGGTCGGCAATGGAGGTGCCGTCGACCACGATATCGCCCTTCTGGAACGGTTCCAGCGCGTTGACGCATTTAATCAGGGTGGATTTGCCCGAACCCGATGGCCCGCACACCACGATCACTTCGCCTTTTTTGACCTCAGTGCTGCAATCGGTCAGCACCTGGAAGTCGCCATACCACTTGTTGATGTTCTTGATAGAGATCATACGGCAAACCTTTTTTGCAGACGCTTGACCAGCAGCGAGGCGGAAAAGCTGATGATGAAGTAGACGACACCGGCGAAGATCAGGAACTCATTGGAGCGGCCGATGATGTCGCCGTTGGAGCGGGCGGAGTTGAGGAAGTCCACCAGGCCCACGGTGTAGACCAGCGAGGTGTCCTGAAACAGGATGATCGACTGTTGCAGCAGCAACGGGGTCATCTTGCGGAACGCCTGGGGCAGAATGATCAGACGCATGGTCTGGCCATAGGTCATGCCCATCGCCTGGGCTGCGCCCATCTGGCCCTTGGGGATCGACTGCACGCCGGCCCGCACGATTTCACAGAAGTACGCGGCTTCGAACATCATGAAAGCCACGACGCAGGAGGTGAACGCGCCGATCGGGGTGTCTTCGCCAGTGATCCAGCGCAACACGAACGGCACCGCCAGGTAGAACCAGGTGATCACCAGCAGCAGCGGGATCGAGCGGAAGTAGTTCACGTAGGCGCCCGCCAGGCGCGACAGCAGTTTGCTCGACGACAGGCGCATCAGCGCCAGGACCGTACCCAGCGCGATGCCGCCGACCACGCCCATGACCATCAACTGCAAGGTCATGACCATGCCGTTCCACAGGCCCGGGATGGCGGGGATGATACCGCTGAAATCGAAGTCCATTATTTACCCCCCACGGAGATCAGGCCGGGCACCGCGACTTTCTTCTCGATCACGCGCATCAGCAACATCAGGCTCATGTTCAAGGTGAAGTAGATCAGCGTGGCCAGGGTGAAGGCTTCAAACAGGTTGGCCGAAAACTCGGCGGTCTGTTTGGTTTGCGCCAGCAGTTCCATCAAACCGATCAAGGACGCCACGGAGGAGTTCTTGAACACGTTGAGGAATTCCGAGGTAAGCGGCGGAATGATGATGCGGTAGGCCTGGGGCAGCAGCACGTTCCAGTAGATCTGCGGCAGCTTGAAGCCCATGGCACGCGCAGCAGCCTCTTGGCCACGTGGCAGCGCCTGGATGCCGGTACGCACTTGTTCGCACACACGGGCGGCGGTGAACAGGCCCAGGCACACGACAACGCTCAGGTAGGCCGAGGTGGTCGGGTTGAGGTCTTGTTTGTACCAGTCCTGCAGGTTCTGCGGCAGCATATCGGGCACCAGGAAGTACCAGATAAACAGCTGCACCAGCAGCGGCACGTTACGAAACAGTTCCACGTAGCAGGTCGCGATGCCCGCTACGATTCGGTTTGGCACGGTGCGCATGACCCCCAGAATGGAGCCCAGCAACAAGGCGATTATCCATGCCACCACAGCGATGGCGATGGTCCAGCCCAGGCCTGCGATGTACCAGTCGAGATAAGTCTCGCTGCCAACGCCGGTGGACTTGAAGAACACGCCCCAGTCCCAGTTGTAATTCATTAGGGTCTCCCCTCGAGATCGATCGATGTACAAGCACCCGCTTGGGGAAGATCCTTTCCCGCCTGACGGTGAACGCCAGGCACACGCGATCGGCTCGAAAACCGCCAGGTCGAGTGTTCCACATTAAAGCCAGCAGGTAGTAACAGACGCCTGAGGGGGCGGAGGCTCCCTCAGGACATAAGCTTAGTCAGGTATCAGATTTTTACGTCAGGGGCTGGCTTGTCGCTTGGGTTAGCGATCAGCTCCTTAACCTTTTCGCTCATCGGGAAGTTCAGGTTCAGGCCTTTTGGTGGGATCGGGCTCTCGAACCACTTGCTGTAGATCTTGTTGATTTCGCCGGATTTGTACAGGGCGACGATGGCGTCATCCACGGCTTTCTTGAAGGCAGGGTCGTCTTTACGCACCATGCACGCGTAGGCTTCGAAGGACTGTGGAGTACCGGTGATGACCCAGTCGTCCGGCTTCTTGGCCTTGGCTTCTTCGCCGGCCAGCAGGGCGTCGTCCATCATGAACGCAACGGCACGGCCGCTTTCGAGCATCTGGAAGGATTCGCCGTGGTCTTTGGCGGAGATGACGTTCATGCCCATCTGCTTGTCGGCGTTCATCGCTTTGATGATGCGCTCGGACGTGGTGCCGGCGGTGGTCACGACGTTTTTGCCTTTCAGGTCGGCAAAGTCAGCGTAGGACGGCTTGCCATCCTTGTCCTTCTTGACCAGCAGACGGGTGCCGATTTCGAAGATGTTGACGGTGAAATCAACTTGCTGGGCGCGTTCGGCGTTGTTGGTGGTGGAGCCGCACTCAAGGTCCGCAGTGCCGTTCTGGATCAGCGGGATACGAGTTTGCGAAGTCACCAGGTTGTACTTGGCCTTCAGGTCGGGTTTGTTCAGGTCTTTTTTCAGGGCTTCAACCACAGCCAACTGAACGTCGTGGGAGTAGCCCACGGGTTTGCCCGAGCCATCCGCGATGTAGGAAAACGGAATGGAGCTGTCGCGGTGAGCGAGGGTGATGGTGCCGGAGTCGTTGATTTTCTTCAGTGTGCCGGTGAGTTCGGCGGCGAAAACTGGAGTGCTGATCAGAGCAGCAGCGATAGCTGCGCCCAGGATATGGGGAACGATGCGCATCAATACTTCCTCGACATTTGTTTTTTTTATGAAGCCTGCTAAGCGGCTCTCTTTGTACTGCGAATGCCCATGACGGCTCCTAAGGCGCCTCAGGCAATCGTCAGGGAGTGTAGAGCATGAGTCGTGCCATACCGGAAATAAAAGGTTATTTGATTGATTTATAAGGAGATTAACTTTGTGTTACGAGGGATTTGTAGCGCTTTGGTCCGGCAAACCGAATGGGGTGGGGTGTGGTGTTCGGAAAACCGAATGCTCAGGAAGGTATTCCGAGCAGGGCTTTTGTGGGAACTGGCTTGCCTGCGATGGTCATAGGCATCTATGCAAATATTGGCGTCTGGGGGGAGTACATATCCGTTGCTGCGGTGATGGCTTCTATTGGTTCCGCTCTTACAGCGGGTCACTTTTGTAAAGACCGGAATGCCGGCCCAGACAAAAGTAACCAAAAAGTCTTCGCCCCACCACTTGGTGCCTCGCTTAGGCTTGAATCCGTGGGCCGCCGCGATGGGCCATCCTTGGCCCAGCGCGGCTAACCCGGCGTCCTGCCGGGTTACCCACGGATTCAAGCCTGCGTTCGGCCATCGTGGTTAACGGGGCGCCTCAGAT
>NZ_CBFHAZ010000174.1:0-7414 GCF_965653655.1 Pseudomonas onubensis
CACTCGGGTGCTGGCACACCAGTGCTGGTTACGGCCTTTGCCCCGCCCGCGTTCTTCAACCTTACGATGAACCAGTTTGATGCGCGACAGCGCTACATCGAAGAGGTGGCGGGGCCTCCCACATTTAGACTGTGTTGCATCAGTTAGAGATGCCTTTGCCTTGCACTTGATCTGGCTTTTGTTTCAACCACTCAGGTCGGCTTTCAGGCCGCCGTGCTCTGCTTTTGATTGTGATCTGAGACGCCCCGTTAACCACGCTGGCCGAACGCAGGCTTGAATCCGTGGGTAACCCGGCAGGACGCCGGGTTACCCACGGATTCAAGCCTTCGTTCTGGCATGCCGAGCCTAAGCGAGGCACCGAGTGGTGGGGCGAAGACTTTTTGGTTACTTTTGTCTGGGCCGGCATTCCGGTCTTTACAAAAGTGACCCGCTGTAAGAGCGGAACCAATATCAGCCGTTACCCAAATAACGGATATACACCCATACCCACTACCGCCCCAACCTACCCATAATCCCCGCCGAATTAACGAAAATCGCTATCCCCACAAACACCAACCCAATCGCAACCCCCTGCCCCGGACTTAGCTGTTCACCAAAGAACCACCAGGAGGTGAGCAACCCCGACACCGGCACCATCAGCGACAACGGCGCCACCACCGAGGCCGGGTATTTTTTCATCAGGTTGTTCCAGACCCGGTAACCGACGAGGGTGGTGATATAGCACTGGAACACAATCGAAAACCCGGCCCCCCAGGTCAAGTCCCCCAGCAGATCGCAAAACGGCTCGACGCCCTCAAAATACAACGTCATCACCAACAGGATCGGAATCGAAAACAGGCTCGACCAGACGATAAAGGCAACCATGTCCTCAGGCCGGTTAACCTTGACGATCAAGTTGCACAACGACCACGACAACGCCGCCACCAACACCAGCAAAATACCCAGGGTGGTCGAAACCTGTTCCGACACGTGCAGGATCATCAACAACCCCACCACGCAAAACAGCATCCCCGCCCCGTGCACACGACTGATCGGTTCCTGCAAAAACAACCGGCTCATGATGATGGTGAAAAACGCACTGAACTGCAGGAACACCGAAGACATCCCCGCCGACAACCCATGCTGCATCGCCACATTCACCACCCCCCAAAGCCCCGCACCAAACAGCACGCCATAGGCCGCCAACGTGGTGTAGGAAACGCCCCGCGGCTTGGGGATAAAAAGCACCAACGGCAGCGCGCAAAACGTGAACCGCAACAGCGTTAGCATAAAGGGGTCGAGTGATTGCAGCCCCAGGCCGATCACCGAAAAGTTGGCGCCCCAGATGATCGTGACAACCAACCCGGCCATCAGGTCGCGCTTGCTCAATGGCATTCCGCGCCCCTTAAACCAAGGTCTTCGGCTGCTTGCCGAAGTAAACGAAGTTGTCGAAGTCTTCGTGGCGGTAGGTGTCGTCGCGCTCGTAGTAGTTGTACACCACCGAAAGCTTTTGCTCGGTCACCGTCGGCTCGCTGTGATGCAGGGTCTTGCGACCCTGCATGATCAACAACGAACCCTTGGTGGCAAAAATCCTGCGGTGCTCGATCCAGGGCTTTTCCTGGCTGGGATGGTGGCGCTCGACCTGCATGCACAGCGGCGCTTCCTGGTTAGTGGTGAGAAACAGCAACACGGTGATGCCATTGGTGTCGTAATGCAGACCAAGGGTGCCACCACCGGCCGGATAGGCTTTGATATTGATATCGGAAAGCGGGTACGGCGACACCACCGTGTCGGTATGCGTAATGAGGCTGATCAGCGGCACCAGGCTGTGGTAGATCGCGGTCAGTTCCGGTACATATCGCCGAATGTCGTCGCCCTTGAAGATGTGGTGGTTGTACACCCCGCCCAGATCCGAAACGGCGTCGGTGCCCAGGCCCTGGTGCTTGACCCAGTCGACGCCCTGTACCGCAATGATGTTGTTGACACGCGCCGCGAGCGTATCGCACAGGTCATCGGGAATTATCCCGCCGATAACCGTGGCAAGGTTGTAGAAGTAATCGTGTCGGTGTTGATTGACGTCAAACATAGGCATCCTCCCTGGACAGTGTTTTGTGCGGGGCAGAATCTACGTAAGAATTGCGCGGCGGGTAACTAACCGTACGGTCAGTAGCAATACCGTAGAAAAAGTGCCTGCACACAGGCACTTCATCACTTCCCCATCACGCTCGAAAGGTTAAACGCGAGGTCAAGTCAGAGCATTTCCCGCAACCGATACCACAACATCCCCAACGCCAGCAGCGGCGAGCGCAAGGCTTTACCACCGGGGAAGGTCATGTGCGGCACTTGGCTGAAGATATCCAGGCCGTGGCTGGCGCCGGCGTGAATGCCTTCGGCGAGCAGGCGCGCGCACCAGTGGGTCACGTTCAGGCCATGCCCGGAATAGCCCTGGGCATAGAACACATTCGGGTAGTGCTTGAGGAGCCCGACCTGGGGAAAGCGGTTGGCGGTGATGCCGATCTTGCCGCCCCACTGGAATTCGATGGCAGTGCCTGCCAACTGCGGGAACACCTTGAGCAGCTTGGGCTGCATATACGCGGCAATATCCGCAGGGTCACGCCCCGAGTAATGGCAGGCGCCGCCGAACAACAGGCGCCGATCAGCCGAGAGCCGGTAGTAATCGAGCCCGACTTTCTGGTCGCACAGGGCGAGGTTTTGCGGGATCAGCTGCTGGGCCACCTCGACCGACAGCGGTTCGGTGGCAATAATGTAGCTGCCCGCCGGCAGCACCTTGCCGCTCAAGCGCGGTTCCAGTTCCTCCAAGTGCGCGTTACAGGCCAGTACCAGATTAGCCGCGCGCACCGTGCCGGCGGCGCAACGCACCTGCACCGTATCGCCGTGTACAAGCTCCAGCACTGGGGTCTGTTCGAAAATCTTCACCCCCAGCGACTCGGCCACCTGTGCCTCGCCGAGCACCAGGTTAAGCGGGTGCAAGTGCCCGGAGCCCATGTCCACCAGGCCGCCAGCGTAGACGCTGGAGCCCACCACCTGCGCCATGTCTTGCGGGCCGACCAGTCGGGTTTCAGGGGCATACCCCAGCGCCGCCAGGCCCGCCTGCTCGCCTTGGAATGCGGCAAACTGCGCCGGGGTGTTGGCCAGTTCGCAAAAGCCCCAACGCAAATCGCAGTCAATGCTGTGCTGGGCGATACGCTCGCCCACCAGCGCCACCGAGTCGATCCCGGCGCGCTCCAGGTAACGCACGCCCTCCTCGCCCACATACTTGGCGAACCCCGACACGTCATGGCCGATGCCACGAATCAACTGCCCGCCATTGCGCCCACTGGCGCCCCAGCCGATGCGCCGGGCCTCCAGCAGGATCACCGAAAGCCCACGCTGGGCCAGTTCGATGGCGGTGTTGACGCCGGTGAACCCGCCGCCGATCACGCACACATCAGCGCTCAGGTCGGCGCCCAGTGACGGGCGCTCCGGCATGGCGTTGGCCGAAGCCCGGTAGTAGGACCGGGCATGGTCTTTGGACTGGATCATTTGTTGGTCTTCACTTTGCTCCAGGCGCGGGTCATCAGGCGCATGGTCGCCGGGGTCGGCGTGGTGGAAATATACAGTTTGTCGAGCACTTCCTGGGACGGGTACACCTCAGGATTATTCACCAGTTCCGGCGCCATGAAGGGCTTGGCCGCCGGGTTGGCGTTGGCATAACCGACCGCGGCACTGACCTTGGCGATCACCTCTGGGTCGAGCAGATAATTGATAAAGGCGTGGGCTTCTTTCGGGTTGCCGGCATCGGCAGGAATCGCCAGCAGGTCGAACCACAGGTTGGAGCCTTCCTTGGGAATCGAGTAGGCGATATTCACGCCGTTCCTGGCTTCCTTGGCGCGGTTGGCGGCCTGGAACACGTCGCCTGAATAGCCGAAGGCCACGCAGATATCACCGTTGGCCAGGTCCGAGATGTACTTGGAAGAATGGAAGTAGGTGATGTACGGGCGCAGCGTCAGCAGCTTGGCTTCGGCCTGTTTGTAATCCTCGGGGTTTTCGCTGCGCGGGTCTTTGCCCATGTAGTTGAGGATCGCCGGGAACAGTTCATCGGCTGAATCCAGGAAAGCCACGCCGCACTCGTGCAGCTTCTTGATGTTCTCGGGTTCAAACAGCACCGCCCATGAGTCGATATGGTCGATGCCCAGCACCTGCTTGACCTTGTCGACGTTGTAGCCGATGCCATTGGTGCCCCACAGGTACGGCACCGAATGCGCGTTGCCGGGGTCGTTTTTCTCCAGCAGCTTGAGCAGTTTGGGGTCGAGGTTCTTGAAGTTGGGCAGCTGCGAACGGTCGAGCTTCAAGAACGCGCCGGCTTTTACCTGGCGGGCCAGGAAGTGGTTGGACGGCACCACCACGTCATAGCCGGTGCGCCCGGCGAGCAACTTGCCTTCCAGGGTTTCGTTAGAGTCGAACACGTCATAGATCACCTTGATCCCGGTCTTGGCCTGGAAATCGGCCAAGGTGGTCTCGCCGATATAGTCGGTCCAGTTATAGACGCTGACCGTCTGGGCGGCCTGGCCGCTGCTGCTGAACGCCGCGACAAGAGCCAGCGGGAGAAGCTTTTTCACAAGACGCATATCGACACCCCTTTATTGGTTTGTTAGACGCTCAACAGCAGGAACTCACGCTCCCAGGAACTGATCACCCGCTTGAAATTCTCGTGCTCGGCGCGCTTGACCGCCACATAACCACGCACGAACTTGTCGCCCAGGTACTGTTTGACCGTGTCGCAGTCCTCCATGCGCGCCAGCGCATCTTCGAGGGTGAACGGCAGGCGCAGGTTGCGGCGTTCGTAGGCACGGCCTTCCACCGGCGCGCTCGGGTCAATCTGCTCGATCATGCCCAGGTAGCCGCACAGCAAACTCGCGGCAATCGCCAGGTAGGGGTTGGCATCCGCGCCCGGCAGGCGGTTTTCCACGCGCATCGCGTCGGGGCTGGAGGTCGGCACACGCAGGCCGACGGTGCGGTTTTCTTCGCCCCACTCCACGTTGACCGGCGCCGAGGTGTCCGGCAAAAAGCGGCGGAACGAGTTCACGTTCGGCGCGAACATCGGCAGCAGTTTGGGAATGTACTTTTGCAAGCCGCCGATGTGATGCAAGAACAGCTGGCTCATCTTGCCGTCGGCGTCGACAAACACCGGCTTGCCTGTGGCGATATCCACCACGCTCTGGTGCAGGTGCATGGCGCTGCCCGGCTCGTCGGCCACCGGCTTAGCCATAAAGGTCGCCGCCACGTTGTGCTTGAGCGCGGCTTCACGCAGGGTGCGTTTGAACACGGTGATCTGGTCGGCCAGGTCGAGGGCATCGCCATGGCGGAAGTTGATTTCCATCTGCGCCGGGCCGTCTTCGTGGATCAGCGTGTCGAGGTCCAGGCCCTGCAGTTCGCACCAGTCATAGACATCTTCGAACAGCGGGTCGAATTCGTTGGCGGCGTCGATGGAAAACGACTGGCGCCCGGTTTCGGCACGGCCCGAACGGCCCACCGGAGTTTTCAACGGCAGGTCCGGGTCTTCGCAGCGCTGGGTCAGGTAGAACTCCATTTCCGGCGCGACAATCGGCTGCCAGCCTTTGTCGGTGTAGAGCTGCAGGACTTTTTTCAGCACATTGCGCGGCGACAACTCGATGGGGTTGCCCTGCTTGTCGAAGGTGTCGTGGATCACGATCGCGGTGGGTTCGATCGCCCACGGCACCACGTAAGTGGCGTTGGACACCGGGCGGCAGATCATGTCGATGTCGGCAGGGTCGAGCAGGTCGTAGTAGATATCGTCGTCGACAAAGTCCCCGGTCACCGTTTGCAGCAACACACTTTCCGGCAGGCGCATGCCTCGCTCATGCAGGAACTTGTTGGTGGGCGCAATCTTGCCGCGTGCGATGCCAGTCAAATCACTGATCACGCATTCGACTTCGGTAATCTTGTGTTCTTTCAGCCAGGCGGACAGCTGATCGAAGGGGGCGTTCATAAGGACCTCGTCATGGGTTGGTTGCACGCGCCGACTTGTACTCCCGGCGCATTGAGGTCTATCTTGGGCCAGCCTTCAAATGGCATCTATCCACTTTGCACGAACCACAACGCACCAATAGAGTGCGCCCAGGTTACCCATGACACAGGCAACAGCTTTGCGCGTACAGGCCTTCACCACCGGTGATGTGGCCGCTCAATGCAGTGCGACACCCGGTTGGGTGCAGCAGTACCAACAAATGTCCCCCGGCCATTTTGCCGGGCAGATCCGCTACCTCGACCTGCACGGCGTCGAGGTCTACGAAGAGTGCATGAACACGCGCGTGGAGCAGCATTTCAATGCGCCTCCCGGCTCGCTGGCGTTCTGTTTCGACGGCAGCGACAACGCGCTGTACATGCTCAATGGCGAGAGCCGCAACACCTGGATCACCCCGGAAAACTACCGCGAAGTGGCGGTGGTGTTCGGCCCCCAGTTTGTGCAGCGCCATGGCCTGGATGTGGCGAAACTCGAGGGGTTGTTCATGGCACCGCTGACGTGCCAGCAGAACGCGCTGTTCACCCGTTGGCTCAGTGGCACGCTGACGCGGCTGTCCGCGCTGACTGACCCTATCGGCCGTGATGCCCTCACCCAGCAACTGCTTGATGACTGCCTGTTCATTCTCGACAACGCCTGTGTGTGCCTGGACCGCAGCTCCTTGCAGCGACGCAGCGCCGAGCGCCTGTTGATGGCGCGCATCGGCGAATGGGCGGCGGATGCGCCGGATGAAACCGTCAACCTGCTGGAACTGGCGCAGATTGCCGGTGTGCCGTTGCGTCAGTTGCAGCAAGGCTTCAAGACTTACACCGGCCTGAGCCCGGCGCAGTGGTTGCGCTTGCGACGGTTGAACGGGGCGCGGCGTGAGCTACTGAGTTCAGCTGAGGCCACGGTAGCTGAGGTGGCGATGAATTGGTCGTTCTGGCATTTGGGGCGGTTTTCACATAGTTATCGGGCGTTGTTTCGGGAGTTGCCCAGTGAGACGCTCAGGCGCTCGGGCTGAGGTGTGTTTTTGGGGTTGGCTGTGTACATATCCGTTGCTGCGGTCACGGCCGCTTAGGGTTCCGCCCTTACGGCGGCTCACTTTTGGAAAGACCGGAATGCCGGCCCAGCCAAAAGTAACCAAAAAGTCTTCGCCCCAACACTCGGTTCCTCGCTTAGGCTCGGCATGCCCGCAATCCACCAGTGATTTGGGGGGCGATTTCAGATCAAGATCACGATCACAAGCGCAGATCAAAAGACCGCTGACTTCGTCATCGAAAAGGATGTAAGGGCAACAACAACAACAACAGCAACTGCCGACCTCGCCATCAAGGTTGGATGCAGTCAACTGTGGGAGCGGGCTTGCTCGCGAAAGCGGTGGTTCAGTTATAAAAGTATTACCTGACACAC
>NZ_CBFHAZ010000175.1:0-7010 GCF_965653655.1 Pseudomonas onubensis
AGGATTGAGCCTCGCGCCATAAAACGAAGGCCCAAGCCTTACCCGATGCTGATGCAGACGCGCTCGGCGGCAAGGGCCGAGGTCAGGAGAAATGGACACCCGAAGAAGGTTAAGTAAGTGCCATTCAGGTCAGCAAGATTAAAAGTCTGTCCCCTTATCTATGCGAAAGGCCGTAACGGAAAACGAGTAGGCAGCAGGAAAACCTGGGGTGGCGGGTCATCCTGCAGAAAATAAGGAGTTTCTGATGAAAAAGATGCAAGACATAACCAACCTGTTCAGCACCATCAACTCCCATACCGATAACGATTGGGTCTATACCAACCTAGAGAAATGGGAAGCGCATCCAGAGAGCGCAATTTTCTACCTCATTTCAGAGGATGAAATTGACGATCTCGAGGAAGAAGATAAAACAGTCGAGAATTCTGCCGGCGAACTTATCCCTAAATCCTTGGCTAAGGAAAACGTTGAAACCTGGCTGGATGCACAAACTCTACTAGCCATATTCGAAATCATTCAAAAGAAAGTTAAGGCGCCAGACGAAGATATTTTGATCCGAGCAATCAATCACTATCGAGAATTCGATGACTTCATGGAAGCCTGATTACTATCCAAAAAAATGGGCACCCAACCCAGTCGGCGTGCCCATTTTCTTACCAACCCGCCTCCCTTCAGACGGTCCTGCTCTTACGGGTTGACGCTGTCTTTGAGCGACTTGCCCGGCTTGAACGCAACGGTATTGCTGGCCTTGATTTTCACTGGCTCACCGGTTTGCGGGTTTTTGCCGGTGCGGGCGCCGCGGTGGCGTTGCAGGAAGGTGCCGAAGCCCACCAGGGTGACGCTGTCTTTGCGGTGCAGGGCGCCGGTGATTTCTTCGAGAACGGCGTTGAGAACGCGGTTGGCCTGTTCTTTGGTCAGGTCTGCTTTTTCTGCAATAGCGGCTGCGAGTTCTGGTTTACGCATAAGTGAAGCCTCTTTGACGGTTTTTTGTTGTTATGTCCGTGCTGCTCTCTGGTGGAGCAGCGCCCAAGGCGCCGCAGGCTCTACTCTGCGGCAGACGGGAGTGAGGATGGCATGCCCTCGCACGCTCCGCCAGTCTCGCGGCGACCTTTCTGGGGCTAAGAAGGTGCTGATTCCGACAGAACGACCGGTATTTACGCCAGCAATGGCGGAAGTTCTTTGTTAAGGGCGAGTTTTTCCATGACGGCACTGCCGGTCAGCGCGTAACCCAGCAGGCGGCCGCTGGCGTCGCGGCACAAGGCCTTGATATCGGCGCCCTGCCCTTCGACGCTCCACACGCCTTCGGTGCCGCGTGGCGGCGGCGATACCACCAGCGGGCAGATCGGGGTTTTCACGGTGATCGGCATCGGCCCATAGCTGACGGCCGTGGCGTTGCCGGCCAGGGTTTGGGCCAGGGCGCGGGCGCAGCTCATCAATGGCATCACGTAGAGCAGGTTGAGGCCATCGACCTCGGCGCAGTCGCCCAGGGCATAGATGTTGGCGTGGGAGGTCTTGAGGTGGCGGTCTACCATGATCCCACGGTTGATCTGCAGGCCGGCAGCGGCGGCCAGGTCCACGCGCGGGCGCAGGCCGATGGCCGAGACCACCAGGTCGCAGTGAATCACTTCACCATCCGACAGGTGCGCTTCCAGGCCATCCGCGGTGCGCTGCAGGCGGTTGAGCACCGGGCCCAGATGGAACCGCGCACCGAGGCCTTCCAGGCCGGCCTTTACCGCTGCGGCCGCCGCCGGGTGCAGCAGGGTCGGCATGACTTGCTCACAGGGCGCCACCAGGTCGATTTCATAACCTCCCAGGATCAGGTCGTTGGCAAACTCGCAGCCAATCAGGCCGGCGCCCAGCAGCAGCACACGGCGTTTGCCGGCAGCAGCTGCACGAAAGCGTGCGTAGTCTTCGAGGTCGTTGATCGGGAAAATCAGTTCCGCCGCATCGCCTTCGACCGGCACGCGTACGGTTTCTGCGCCCCAGGCCAGGATCAGGTCGCGGTAGGCCACCGCTTCCTCGCCGATCCACAGGCGTTTGTGGCCCGGGTCGATGCCGCTGATGCGCGTGTGGGTGCGCACTTCGGCCTTGAGTTGCTCGGCCATGGCGCCCGGTTCAGCCATGCTCAGGCCATCGGCTTCCTTGTTCTTGCCAAAGCCGGTGGAGAGCATGGGCTTGGAGTAGGAGCGCCCGTCATCCGCGGTGATCAGCAGCAACGGGGTCTCGCTGTCGAGCTTGCGAAACTCCCGGGCCACGTTGTAACCGGCCAATCCTGTGCCGATGATCACGACAGGTGCGTTCATTCCTTTCTCCTTGTAGTACGTTTCTTAAACTGATGATTAGCCGATTTCGATCATTTCGAAATCCATTTTCCCCACGCCGCAGTCCGGGCACAGCCAGTCTTCCGGGACGTCTTCCCAACGGGTACCAGGCAGAATTCCGTCATCCGGCCAGCCGTCTTTTTCGTCATAGATCAGGCCGCAGACTACACATTGCCACTTCTTCATTACTTGCTTCCTCAGGGTCCAGGCGTCTTGGCCGACGGTCGATAGACCAACGTTGCCGTGCGGCTCAGGGCGTTTTGTACTGATCGGGGCCGACAGATGCAAGCATGTTCGGCGTAAACGGCCGGTTCAGCCCGGCAAAAGCTCAGGACGCCATGGTAAGCTCGCCGCCTCTTTTGCTGCCAATATTGACTCACCGTGCCGCACTCAATCGCCCATCCCGATGCTTGCCAATGGCTGACCCAGAGCCTTCTGAGTCCAATGCCCGCGCCCTTGACCCTCAACTGGCTGTTCGACGAAGGCTCGCTGACGCGCAGGCTTACGTGGCTGTCCAACGACGGCTTCAGTGTGACGCCGCTGTTCGAAGGCTGGCAGCCACTGCGCGAGGATGAATGTGCCGCGCTAGGCATGGCTCCCGCCACTGTTGGCTGGGTGCGCGAGGTGTATTTGCGTGGGCATGGTCAGCCATGGGTGTTTGCCCGCAGCGTGGCGGCACGCAGTGCCTTGCAAGGCGACGGCTTGCACATGGACGAGCTGGGCAGCCGTTCGCTGGGCGAATTGCTGTTCTGCGACCACGCGTTCACCCGCCAGGCGATCGAGGTATGCCATTACCCACGGCAATGGCTGCCAACCGCCGACCAGGCCGATGGCCTGTGGGCGCGCCGCTCGCGCTTTGATCGCGGGCCGTTGAGCGTGCTGGTCGCGGAAATTTTCCTGCCCAGCTTCTGGCATGCGCTGCATGACCACCCGGAGAACCGCTGATGTATCAACGTCTGCTCAAGTCCTTGAACCGCCTGAACCCCAGAGCGTGGGATTTCATTCAGTTGACCCGCATGGACAAACCCATCGGCATTTACCTGCTGTTGTGGCCGACGCTGTGGGCGTTGTGGATTGCGGGCAAGGGCTCGCCGTCTTTGCTCAATATCGTGATTTTCGTGCTCGGCGTGGTGCTGACTCGCGCTGGCGGCTGCGTGATCAATGACTGGGCCGACCGCAAGGTCGACGGTCATGTGAAACGCACCGAGCAACGACCGCTGGTGAGCGGCAAGATCAGTTCCAAAGAGGCCTTGGTGTTTTTTGCGGTGCTGATGGGTATCAGTTTTCTGCTGGTGCTGCTGACCAACGCCACCACCATCCTGCTGTCCCTGGGCGGCCTGGCGCTGGCGGCGAGCTACCCGTTCATGAAGCGCTACACCTATTACCCGCAGGTAGTGCTGGGCGCGGCGTTTTCCTGGGGCATGCCGATGGCATTCACTGCCGAGACCGGCCACTTGCCAGCCACAGCATGGCTGTTGTACATCGCCAATTTGCTTTGGACGGTGGGTTACGACACCTATTACGCGATGACCGACCGCGATGACGACTTGAAAATCGGGGTGAAATCCACCGCCATTTTGTTTGGCGATGCGGACCGCGTGATCATTCTGACCCTGCAAGGTTTATCGCTGGTGTGTCTGCTATTGGCGGGGCAGCGGTTTGAGCTGGGCGGCTGGTTCCATCTGGGGTTGCTGGCGGCGGCGGGCTGTTTTGCCTGGGAGTTCTGGTACACCCGGGACAAGGACAGGATGAAATGCTTCAAGGCGTTTTTGCACAACCATTGGGCGGGGTTGGCGATTTTTGTGGGGATTGTGGCGGATTACGCTTTTCGCTGAGATTTTTGCAGTGGCTGTGCGGACGCCTTCGCGAGCAAGCCCGCTCCCACATTTGACTGTGTTTACAGATCAAAATGTGGGAGCGGGCTTGCTCGCGAAGGTCTCAGTGTCGCCGCAGAGTCAAGGCTTGGCAACCTTCCAGGCACCGTCCATTTTGCCTTCACCGGTCATGTCGCCGGCCTTCTTGTCCATGACGAAGGTGTAAAGCGGCTTGCCGCTGTAGGCCCACTGGCTCTTCTGATCGTCACGCGTGATCACGGTCCATTTGCCCATCGGCTTGTCAGTGGACTCAGCCATCAACGGCGGCCAGTTCGTGGCGCACTTGTCGTTGCACATGGACTCGTCACCAGAGTCCTTGGCAAAGGTGTAGAGCGTCATGCCCTTGTGATCCACCAACACGCCGTCCTTAGTCATCGCCGGCTCAGCCGCAAATGCCAGTGTCGGCAGGGTCAACGCCGCCGTTACCAACAGGGCTTTCCAGGAAAAAGTACTTTGAGTCATCGGAACCTTCCTTTTGTGGTTGTCAGGATTCGGACCCAAAGGGTAGTCCAGAGTGCCGCGAATTGCCCGATCGACTAAATTACTGTCACACGACTGCAATAATTCCGTTATCTAATGCGGCGCAAGACAGTTAAATGACAAGAGGATTTTGAGCATGGTTGGCAGGAGCATTCTGATCGTTGACGACGAAGCGCCCATTCGCGAGATGATCGCCGTTGCGTTGGAAATGGCCGGCTACGACTGCCTGGAGGCGGAGAACTCCCAGCAGGCCCATGCCATTATCGTCGACCGCAAGCCGGACCTGATCCTGCTGGACTGGATGCTGCCCGGCACCTCCGGCATCGAACTGGCCCGCCGCCTCAAGCGTGACGAACTGACCGGGGATATCCCGATCATCATGCTCACCGCCAAGGGTGAAGAGGACAACAAGATCCAGGGCCTGGAAGTCGGCGCTGATGACTACATCACCAAACCATTTTCCCCACGTGAGCTGGTCGCGCGCCTGAAGGCCGTACTGCGCCGTGCCGGCCCGACTGATGGCGAAGCGCCGATCGAAGTCGACGGGCTTATCCTGGACCCGATCAGCCACCGTGTGACCATCGACGGCAAGCCGGCCGAGATGGGGCCGACCGAATACCGCCTGCTGCAATTTTTCATGACCCACCAGGAGCGCGCCTACACCCGTGGCCAATTGCTCGACCAGGTGTGGGGCGGCAACGTGTATGTGGAGGAGCGCACGGTTGACGTGCATATCCGCCGCCTGCGCAAAGCCTTGGGCGATGCCTACGAGAATCTGGTACAAACCGTGCGCGGCACCGGCTATCGCTTTTCCACCAAAGGTTGAGTTGTAAGCAATCAGCCACAAGCCGCAAGTTAAAAGCGGGACTGCTTTAGCTTGGAGCTTGCAGCTTGAAACTTGAAACTGCTCCGAAGGACGCAACTTGAACCAGAACTGGCATGGCACTCTGATCCGCCACATGCTGCTGTTGATCACGGGCTGTTTGGTGGTGGGCTTGATCAGCGGCTACTACGGCTGGAGCCTCGCAGTCGGTATCGGCCTGTACCTGGGCTGGACCCTCAAACAATTGCTGCGCCTGCATGAATGGCTGCGCCAGCACAAACCCGACGAAGCACCACCCGACGGCTACGGCCTGTGGGGCGAAGTGTTCGACAGCATCTACCACCTGCAACGCCGCGACCAACGGGTTCGCGGGCGCCTGCAAGCGGTGATCGACCGAGTGCAGGAGTCCACCGCCGCGCTCAAAGACGCGGTGATCATGCTCGACAGCGACGGCAACCTGGAGTGGTGGAACCGCGCCGCCGAGACCCTGCTGGGCCTCAAGACGCCCCAGGACAGCGGCCAGCCGGTGACCAACCTGGTTCGCCACCCGCGCTTCAAGGAGTATTTCGAGCAGGACAACTACGAAGAAGCGCTGGAAATCCCCTCGCCCACCAATGACCGCGTGCGTATCCAGCTGTACCTGACGCGTTATGGCAACAACGAGCACCTGATGCTGGTGCGCGACGTAACGCGCATTCACCAGTTGGAACAGATGCGCAAAGACTTCGTCGCCAACGTCTCCCACGAACTGCGCACGCCGTTGACGGTGATCTGCGGCTACCTGGAGACGCTGCTGGACAACGTCGACGAGATCAATCCGCGCTGGAGCCGTGCCCTGCAGCAGATGCAGCAGCAGGGCTCACGCATGCAAACCCTGCTCAATGACCTGCTGTTGCTGGCCAAACTGGAAGCCACCGATTACCCATCGGACAACCATCCGGTGGCGGTGCAAAGCCTGCTGCAGACCATCAAGAATGACGCCCAGGCGCTTTCCGGCGAGCGCGGGCAACAGATCACCCTGGAGGCCGACCCACAGGTGTTGCTCAAAGGCAGCGAAGGTGAGTTGCGCAGCGCGTTTTCCAACCTGGTGTTCAACGCCGTTAAGTACACCCAGGACAAGGGCAATATCCGCATCCGCTGGTGGAGCGACGAGCACGGCGCGCACTTGAGCGTGCAGGACTCCGGCATCGGTATCGACGCCAAGCACCTGCCGCGCCTGACCGAACGCTTCTACCGCGTCGACTCCAGCCGCAACTCCAACACCGGCGGCACCGGGCTGGGCCTGGCGATCGTCAAACATGTGCTGTTGCGCCACCGCGCACGGTTGGAAATCAGCAGCGTGCTGGGGCATGGCAGCACCTTCACCTGCCATTTTCCACCGGCGCAGGTGACCCGTTCGCGGGTGATCGGCACAGATGAATAACCCGAAAACGACGCTGGACTAAGTGTGGGAGCGGGCTTGCTCGCGAAGGCGGTGGGTCAGCTATGAATGTGTTGACTGACCCACCGCTTTCG
>NZ_CBFHAZ010000176.1:0-6308 GCF_965653655.1 Pseudomonas onubensis
CGCGAATGCGGTGTATCAGTGAAGGAACCGTAGCTGACACACCGCATTCGCGAGCAAGCCCGCTCCCACAGTTGATCGCCACTGGCTCAGGTTATGTCTTGCACAAATGGAGTGACGTTTTATGGGCCAATGGCTCGATAGCATTACCGGGTGGCTCACACTGAACCCCGAATGGCTGGCGGTGGCGGTATTTGTGGTCGCGTGCGTGGAGTGCCTGGCCATCGCCGGTCTGATCGTGCCAGGCACCGTCTTGCTGTTTGCCATTGCGGCGCTGGCCGGCAGCGGCGCGCTGTCGTTGAGTGAAACCTTGCTGCTGGGCTTTCTCGGCGGCTTGCTTGGCGACGGGGTTTCCTACTACCTGGGCCGGCACTTCCATCAGAACATCCGGCGCTTGCCCGGTTTACGCCACCACCCGGAATGGATGAACGGCGCCGAAACCTACTTCCACAAGTACGGCATCGCCAGCCTGCTGGTCGGGCGCTTCATCGGCCCGCTGCGCCCCATGCTGCCGATGGTGGCGGGCATGTGCGACATGCCGTTCCCGCGTTTTGCCGCCGTCAGCGTGGTGGCCGCCGCCGGCTGGTCGGTGGCCTACCTGCTGCCGGGCTGGGCCACCGGCGCCGCGTTCCGCCTGCCGCTGCCGGAAGGTTTCTGGCTGGAAGCCGGGATTGTGGCCGGGTGTATCGCGGTGTTGCTTGGGATGAGCTTGAACAGCAGCCTGCGCGGCCATCGTCGCGCCACCTTGTGGGTCGGCTGCGCCAGCCTGACCTTGTTGATCGCCCTGTTTATCGGCTACCCCCACCTCAATCACTTCGATCAGGGCCTCAGTGCGCTGGTGCAGGAGCACCGCAGCCCGTGGCTGGACGAGGTGATGGTGCGGATTACCCAATTGGGTGAATTCAGGAAAATGTTTATCGCCAGCGCGATTTTCACCGGCCTGCTGCTAGTGGCGCGGCAATGGCGGCATGCCGTGTTCGTCGGCGCCACCTTGGCGGGGGCCGCGGTGATCAACACCGGCACCAAGCTGTTTTTCGCCCGTGGCCGCCCGGAAATCCTCACCGACCCACTGACCAGTTTCAGCATGCCCAGCGGCCACGCCTCCGGCGCCTTTGCCTTCTTCCTTGCGCTGGCGGTGCTGGCCGGGCGCGGGCAACCCACGCGCCTGCGCCTGACCTGGATGTTACTGGGCTGTATTCCCGCGGCCTTCATTGCCTTGTCGCGGGTGTACCTGGGCGCGCATTGGCCCACGGACATCCTCGCCGGCACGTTGCTGGCAATGACGGTGTGCGCTTTCAGCCTGGCCGCCAGCCAGTACCGCAGCCCATTGCCTGCGCTGCCGCAAAAGGTCTGGTGGTGGATGTTGCCGGTGGTGGTCGCGGTGCTGGGCTTTATCGCCCTCACCGGCACTCCCCACGCAATGCTGCGCTACGCCTACTGAGTAAAGAGTTCGCCCTGCAACTCGTCGAGCAGCATCTGGATCGCATCCAGGCGCTGCTGCGGGTCATCGAGTTGCAGCAGGTCGATCTTGTCGGCCTCGGTGAACGGCAGCAGATACGCCAGCTGATTGCCCAAGGCTTGCTGGCCCTCGGCATGCGCGTCCATGTCCAGCGAGGCCACCATCGGGTGCTCGGCCAGGGCCTGGAGCAACGCCAGCAGGTCGGCGTCTTCTTCTTCCAAGGGCTGGTCGGGCTGTTCTTCGAGCCATTGCACTTCGGCCACCAGCAACTGGTCCTTCTGCACCCCGGCGTCACGCACGCGAAAGCGTCGCCCGCCTTCGACACGAATGCCCAGCAGGCCGTTGTCCTGCTGCTTGAAATCGCGGATCAGCGCTTCACAGCCGATCAGCGCGTAGCCGTCCGGAGCCATGCCGACTTCCTTGCCATCGAGGATGCACACCACGCCAAAGCTTTCGCCCTTTTTCATACAGCGGCTGATCATGTCCAGGTAGCGCGCCTCGAACAGTTGCAAGTCGAGGGTGCAGCCAGGGAACAGCACGGTATTGAGCGGGAACAGCGCCAGACTCATAAAGGTTTCCTTAAACCTGGTTTAAACGATCACCGACACGGCCAACGGCAGGAAAACCGCCGTGCCCACGCCCATCAGACTCATGGCCAACGCCGCGAAGGCGCCGCACTCTTCACTTTCCTGCAAGGCCACCGAGGTGCCGACGGCGTGGGCGGTCATGCCCAGCGCCATGCCGCGCGCCTCAGGGCTGTGTACACCGAGGCGCGACAGGTACGCCGGGCCGATCATCGCGCCGATCACCCCGGTGATCAGCACAAACACGGCCGCCAGCGCGGCCACGCCGCCGATCTGCTCAGCCACCAGCATGGCAATCGGCGAGGTTACCGACTTGGGCGCCATGGTCATCAGCATCATATGTTCGGCGCCGAACCACCAGCCCAGCAGCACACACAAGCCGGTGGCCACCACGCCGCCTATCACCAGCGTAGTAAAAATCGGCCAGAACAATTGTCGAATCCGTCGCAGGTTCAAGAACAGCGGCACCGCCAGGGCCACCGTCGCCGGGCCGAGCAGGATGCCCATGATCTCGGTGCTCTTGCGGTATTCGACGTAGGTCAGGCCGCAGCTGAGCAACACACCGATCACCAGCAGCATCGACACCAGCACCGGCTGCAGGAAGATCCAACGGGTTTTCTCGAATGCCGCCAGCACCAGTTGGTAGGCGCCGAGGGTGATGCCGATGCCGAACAACGGATGATGAATAACCGCAGCCCACGCGCCCTGCCAGTCGCCGATCATTGATCGCGCTCCTTGCGTTTGACCATGCGCTGCATCAGCACGCCGACAAAACCCATGGCGATCACCAACGACAACACCAGTGCGCCGATGATGGCCCAGAAATCGGCAGCAATATCTTTGGCGTAGACCATCACACCCACCGCCGGCGGCACCAGCAGCAACGGCAAGTAACGCAACAGGCTGCTGGCGGCCAGGCTCAGGGGCTCGCCGACTTCACCGCGCCAGATCAAATAGCCCAGCATCAGCAGCAAGCCGATGATCGGCCCCGGCAGCACCGGCAACAGCAAATGGTTGATCGCGGTGCCGATCAGTTGAAACAGCACCAGCCAGGTCAGGCCCCGTAACAGCATCGCTCTCTCCCCTCTAAAGCTGGGACGCATTATAAGCACGCCCGCCGTATGCTTCGGCATTCGCCAAAAGCATGGTGGGTTGACCGGGTGGGTTGCCCATGATGATCTACATTGGTTCTCTGTAACCCATAAAAAACAGAATCGATGAACCAAGGAGAGTCGCAATGCCCTCTGTACCTGTAGCGCAGCTCAAAGATTATGTCGGCAAGGAACTGGGACGTTCCGAATGGCTCACCATCGACCAGGCGCGTATCAACCTGTTCGCAGAAGCCACCGGCGATCATCAGTTCATCCACGTCGACCCGGTCAAGGCCGCCAAGACCCCGTTCGGCAGTACCATCGCCCACGGTTTCCTGTCGCTGTCGCTGATGCCCAAGCTGATGGAAGACATCCTGATCATGCCCGAAGGCCTGAAGATGGCGGTCAACTATGGCCTGGACAGCGTGCGTTTTATCCAGCCGGTAAAGGTTAATTCCAAAGTCCGCCTGAACGTCACCCTCACCGACGTGACCGAGAAAAAACCTGGCCAATGGCTATTTAAGGCCACCGCCACCCTGGAAATCGAAGGCCAGGAAAAACCTGCTTACATCGCCGAGTCGCTGTCACTCTGCTTCGTGTAAGGCCGGGCCTGTGGCGAGGCAATAAACCTTGCCACAGTGTATGTAAATTTATGTATGAAACTCGCAGCTGCGGCATACTCGGCGCTTAATTATCCGGATCCCGCTATGCGCCCACTCGCTCCCCTTGCCCTTGCCCTGTTGCTCACCGCTTGCGGAGACGGCGAATCGCTGTTGCCGCCCGATGCGCGCCTGCCCGACGGCGGCCGTTACCGGGGTGACGTGGTCAACGGTTTGCTGCAAGGCCAGGGCCGCGTGGACTACCCCAACGGCAGTTGGTACGCCGGCCAGTTCGACAAAGGCCAGTGGCACGGCCAGGGCGAATGGCATGGCAGCAACGGCGAGGTCTACAAAGGCCAGTTCCAGCAAGGCCTGTTCGACGGCCAGGGCAGCCTGACCACGGCGGGCAGCAGCTACGTCGGCGGTTTCAAGAACGGGCGACGCAACGGCGAAGGCACCCTCAAAGAGGGGCAGATGACCTATCGCGGCGAATTCAAAAACGATCAATATTCCGGCCTCGGCCGCCTCGAGTTGGCCGACGGCAGCCAGTACCAGGGCCAGTTCGAGCACGGCAAACCGAATGGCGAAGGCCAGCGCAACGACGACAGCGGCAACCAGTTCAGCGGCCGTTTTGTCGATGGTCAGCTTGAAGGCAACGGCACCTTCAACAGTGCCGACGGCGATATCTATGTCGGCCAGTTCAAACAGAACCAGCTCAACGGCAAGGGCCGTTATGAAAACGCCGACGGCGACGTGTGGATCGGCCAGTTCAAGGAAGGCGCACTCAGCGGCAAAGGCGAGTTGATCGGTGTGGACGGCAGCCACTACGTGGGCCAGTTCAGCGAATGGCGCTTCAGCGGCGAAGGCCGCCTGAACCTCACCGACGGCAGTTTCTATGTCGGTGGCTTCGACAGCGACAGCTATCAAGGCAAAGGCACCCTGGTGCTCACCGACGGCACCGTGCAGGCTGGCACCTGGGTCAACGGCATGCGCGTGCGCGATGCCGATGGCAAGTTGCTGCCCGACCCACTGGAGGTCGGCATACTCGCCCAGGGCCGCCTGCTCGATGCCGCACTCGCCGCCGTGCCGCCCTCCACCCCCGCCGTCGAGTTGTACACCCTGGTACTGGCCGGCGATGGTAAACAAAGCGTGTTCCTGCGCGAAGCCGACTACGTCAGCAACATGCTCGCCACCCGCTTCGGTGCGCGCGGGCAGATTCGCCTGGTCAACCACCGCGACCACATCGCCGACCGCCCACTGGCCACCCGCGAAAGCCTGCGCCGCGCGGTGCAGACCCTGGCCGAACGCACCGGGCCGCAAGACCTGGTGTTTATCTACATGACCAGCCACGGCACCCACGAACATGAACTGGTGCTCGACCAGCCGCGCATGGAGCTGGCCGACCTGCCCGCCGATGAGCTGGCCGCGGTACTCGCGCCGCTCAAGGACCGCGACAAGATCATCGTGATTTCCGCCTGTTACTCCGGCGGGTTTATCCCGGCCTTAAAAGACGAGCACACGCTGATCATGACCGCCTCGCGCGCTGATCGCGTGTCCTTCGGCTGCTCCGAGGAAGCGGACTTCACCTACTTCGGCGACGCCCTGTTCGCCCAGGCTTTCAACCAGACCGACGATTTGCAACAAGCCTTCAAACTGGCGCAGCTGCAAGTGGCCGAGCGCGAACAGGCGGACAACTTCGAAGCCTCCGAGCCGCAGATCTGGGCACCCAAGGGCGTGATCGCCCACTGGCAATTGTTACGTAAACAGCAGGCACGAAAGGCGCTCGAAAGCGTCTCAATGAATAGCAAGGAAGCCAAAGGCAACTAAGCTGTAACGTGTAACAAGGGGGAAACACCATGTACCTGACACCTCAGCATATCCTGCTCGCCGGCGCCTCCGGCCTGACCGGCGAACACCTGCTCGACCGCTTGCTCAACGAACCCACGGTGACCCGCGTACTGGCACCTAGCCGCAAGCCACTGGCCGAACATCCGCACCTGGAAAACCCGGTGGGCGACCCGGCGGTGTTCCTGCCGCAACTGAGTGGCCAGGTCGATATCGCCTTCTGCTGCCTGGGCACCACGATTAAAAAAGCTGGCTCAGAGGAGGCTTTCCGCGCGGTCGACCTGGACATGGTGGTGGCCTTCGCCAAGCGCGCACGGGAGATGGGCGCGCGGCACTTGATCGTGATCAGCGCAATTGGCGCCGACCCGAAATCCTCGATTTTCTACAACCGCGTCAAAGGCGAAATGGAACAGGCGCTCAAGGCCCAGGACTGGCCGCAACTGACCATCGTGCGGCCTTCGTTGCTGCTGGGAGAACGCCTGGAGTCACGCCTGGCCGAGAAAATCGCCGGGCCGTTGTCGCGGTTGATTCCGGGCAAATATCACGGTATCGAAGTCTGCGAACTGGCCCGCGCCATGTGGCGCCTGGCGCTGGAAGAGCAGGATGGCGTGCGGGTGGTGGAGTCGGATGAGTTGCGTAAACTCGGCAAGTAATACGATCTAAAAATGTGGGAGCGGGCTTGCTCGCGAATGCGGTGTTTCAGTCAAATTATGCATCGACTGACACACCGCAT
>NZ_CBFHAZ010000177.1:0-5580 GCF_965653655.1 Pseudomonas onubensis
CGCGAATGCGGTGTGTCAGTTAATGCATTTGCTCGCTGATCCACCGCATTCGCGAGCAAGCCCGCTCCCACATTTTGATTCGTGTTGTTCTTAAGTGACGCTGTTGCGCACTTTGAATTGCGGCTGGTCCCAGGTGGAGTTATCGAGGATTTCGCCCAGGATCTCTACAGCGTCAAATACCTCGGTAAAGCTCGTATACAACGGCGTAAACCCAAAACGCATGATGCGCGGCTCACGGTAATCACCAATCACGCCACGGGCGATCAAGGCCTGGATCACCGCATAACCTTCAGGGTGTTCGAAACTCACGTGGCTACCGCGCCGGACATGCTCACGCGGCGTAATCAGCACCAGGCCGTGGGCGGCGCAACGGGCTTCGACCAGCGCGATAAACAGGTCGGTCAAGGCCAGGGATTTGCTGCGCAGGCTGGCCATGTCGGTCTGGGCAAAAATCTCCAGGCCACATTCGACCATCGCCAACGACGTGATCGGCTGGGTGCCGCACAGGTAGCGCGCGATGCCGGCGCTTGGCGCGTAGTGAGCTTCCATGGCGAACTGACGCGTGTGGCCAAACCAACCCGATAGCGGCTGGCGCACCACATCCACCAACGCCGGGTTGACCCACACAAACGCCTGCGAGCCTGGCCCGCCATTCAGGTATTTGTAGGTGCAGCCAATCGCATAATCGGCACCGGCCCTGTTCAGATCGATGGGCACCGCGCCCGCCGAATGCGCCAGGTCCCAGATACTCAGCGCGCCACATTCGTGGCTCAGGGCGGTGAGCGCCTGCATGTCGTACATGTAACCGGTTTTGTAATTGACGTGAGTGAGCATCACCACCGCCACGTCCTGGTCGATGGCCTGGGGCAGTTCGTCCGGGCTGTTGACCAGCCGCAGGGAATAACCCTGTTGCAGCAACTCGGTCAGGCCTTCGGCGATATACAAGTCGGTGGGAAAATTACTCGCCTCGCTGACAATCACCTTGCGCGCAGGCTCGCGTTGGCGCTGCACACTCAAAGCGGCGCTGAGCACTTTGAACAGGTTGATCGAGGTGGTATCGGTAATCACCACTTCACCGTCACGCGCGCCGATCAGCGGCGCCAGGCGGTTACCCAGGCGTTGGGACAAATCCGCCCAACCAGCGCTGTTCCAGCTGCGAATCAAGCCATTGCCCCACTCCTCGGCGATCACCTGCTGGGCGCGCGCCAACGCCGCCACCGGGCGGGCACCAAGGGAGTTGCCGTCGAGGTAGATCACGCCTGCGGGCAAGGCAAACTGCTGACGCAGTGGCGCCAGCGGGTCCTGGGCGTCGAGGGCTTGGCAGTGGCTTCGGGTGGTCATGGGTCGTCCTGATTTTTATAAGTAAGGATGGACCAAATAATGAACGAAGTTTTAGAGAATTTTCGTGCAAAGTGGTGGGTAACAGGCTAATTAAGCTGTAGGAAATTCGAATTTAACCCCAAAACACGCGGATTTATTCTAAGCATGATTCTCGACGCCACCGATCTGCGCCTCCTGCATTTTTTGCAACAGGATGGCCGCATCAGTAACCAGGAACTGGCGGAAAAAGTCGCCCTGTCGCCCTCTGCCTGCCTGCGCCGTTTGCGCCTGCTGGAGAGCGAAGGAATCATCAGCGGCTACCGCGCGGTGTTGAATGCCGAACAGTTGGGGATTGAGCTGGAGGCCATCGTGCACCTGTCGTTGCGCCAGGATGTGGAGGACTGGCACGAGACCTTTATCAAGAAGGTTCAAGGCTGGCCGGAGGTGGCCAGTGCCTATGTGATCACCGGCGCCAGCAACTATGTGTTGCGCGTGCAGGCGCGCAACCTCAAGCACTTTTCCGACTTTATCGTGAACCACCTGAACCGCACGGCCGGGGTGATGGATATTCGTTCGGAGATTGTGTTGCAGAAGATCAAGGACCGGGATGAGGTACTGGACTTGGTGGTGCGCAAATAACCAGATGCTTGTTCCCACGCTCTGCGTGGGAACACCTCCTGTGACGCTCTGCGTCACGCCTTTAAGAGCGGACGCAGAGCGTCCTGGGCGGCATTCCCACGCCGAGCGTGGGAACGATCTTCCGCGTTTAATCAGTCTTCGAGGGCGCGCAAGCGCTGCATACGTTTCTGCTCTACCGGCGCAGCAGACGACTGCAACTCAAAGTCAAAATCAATCTGCGCAAACCGCCCTTGCACCCCAAACTCCCGCGCCAATTGTTGATCGTCACTAAAGCGAATCTCGGCGATCAACTCATCGCGCGTCGCGTAGGCAAAATCGTCATGCAGGTACGGGTCGTCCGACAGGTTGATCTGCGTGGTGAGGTGCCGATGCCCCGGCGCCGAGATGAAGAAGTGAATATGCGCAGGCCGCTGCCCGTGGCGCCCCAACTGATCGAGCAATTGCTGCGTCGGCCCGGTCGGCGGGCAACCGTAGCCCGACGGCACGATGCTGCGGAACCGGTAGTTGCCCTGGGCATCGGTCTCAATGCGCCGACGCAGGTTGAACTCCGATTGCGTTGGGTCAAACCACGAATAGGTGCCACCCGTGTTGGCCTGCCACACGTCCACAATCGCGCCCGCCAACGGCTTGCCATCGGTGCCCCGCACTTGCCCGCGCATAAACAGCGGCACTGCGTCGTCCTTGCCATCGTCCAGCCGCGCTTCGTAGTGGCTCAGCGGCGCGCCGGCCACGTACAGCGGGCCTTCGATGGTGCGGGGCGTACCACCGGATTTGCCGGCCTCTTGGTCCGCAGCGTCCATCAACAAGTCCAGGTAATGCTCCAGGCCCAAGCCGGCAGCCAGCAACCCCGCTTCCTGATTCTTGCCCAATTCGTTGAGGTAATTGACCGCCTTCCAGAACTCTTCCGGGGTCACGTCCAGGTCTTCGATGATGTTTACCGTATCGCGCAGGATCCGGTAGATCAGCGCCTTGGCGCGCGGGTTGCCGCCGTCGTTATGGTTGCCGCTGGCTTCTTCGAGAAACGCCTGGGCATGGGCAGTCTGGGACAGTCGGATGGACATGGTGCAAATCCTCATCTTGTAATTATTGGGTGCATTACAGGCTTAACGGTCGCCCTCATGGATCGACGAAGGGTGGCGGCACAGGGCGTTCACTTCGATGGCCATGTAGGGAAAAAGCGGCAGCTGCATCAGCAGGTCGTGCAGGTCTTGCACGCTGTCGACGTCGAACACGCTGTAATTGGCGTAGTGCCCGGCGATGCGCCACAGGTGGCGCCATTTGCCTTCTTGCTGCAGGCGCTGCGCCAGGGCTTTCTCCTCGGCCTTGAGGCTGGCGGCGCGCTCGGGGTTCATGTCCAGCGGCAGGTTCACGGTCATTTTTACGTGGAACAACATGGCAGGCGCCTCTTAGTGTTTGTCACAACGCAAGAACGCCAGGCGCTCTTCATCAATGGCCAGGCCCAGGCCCGGTGCGGTGGAAACATGCAGCTCAAAATCGCGGTACACCGGCGGTTCGGTGAGGATGTCTTCGGTGAGCAGTAGCGGGCCAAACAACTCGGTGCCCCACGCCAGCGTGTTCAAGGTGAGGAAGGCATGCGCCGACGCCAATGTGCCGATGCCACCTTCGAGCATGGTGCCGCCGTACAGGCCAATACCCGCCGCTTCGGCAATCGCGGCGGTGCGCAACACCGCACGTGGGCCGCCGTTTTTGGCGATCTTGAGCGCGAACACCGAAGCCGCGCCTTCGCGGGCCAGGTTGAAGGCGTCTTCGACACATTCAATGGATTCATCGGCCATGATCGGCGCCGGGCTCGACAGGTTGAGCCGGGCCATGCCGCCACGGTTGTTGCGCGAAATAGGCTGCTCGATCAGGTCTACACCGTTATCGCCCAGCACCTTGCAGGCACGCAGGGCCACGGCTTCGTCCCAGGCCTGGTTGACGTCGACACGCACGCTGGCGCGCTCGCCCAGGGCTTTTTTGATCGCGAGCACATGGGCCAGGTCGCGGCTGACCTCTCCAGCACCGATCTTCAACTTGAAGATGCGATGGCGGCGCAGGTCGAGCATCTTTTCGGCCTCGGCGATGTCCTGTTCGGTGTTGCCGCTGGCCAAGGTCCAGGCCACCGGCAATGCATCGCGCACACGCCCGCCGAGCAGCTCGCTTACCGGCAGGTTCAGGCGCTTGCCCAACGCATCGAGCAAGGCGCTTTCGATGCCGGACTTGGCAAAGGTGTTGCCGCGAATGCTGCGATCGAGGCGCAACATGGCCGCGTTGATATTGCTCGCGTCCTGGCCGATCAGCAGCGGCGCGAAGTGACGGTCAATGTTGACCTTGATGCTGTCCGGGCTTTCGTTGCCGTAGCTCAAACCGCCGATGGTGGTGGACTCGCCGATACCTTCGATGCCGTCGGCGCAACGCAGGCGGATGATCACCAACGACTGGTTTTGCATGGTGTGCATCGCCAGCTTGTGCGGGCGAATGGTGGGGAGGTCGACGATGATGGTCTCGATCGACTCGATGGCGCAAATCGGCATGGCGATACCCGTTGGGTTCTTTATAGATTTGAGCCGATTCTGTGCCGTATTCTTGGAGGCATCCAATATAGAATGGGTCTCGCACGATACCCTCAAGGTATGAAAGGAGCCGTCATGGAACTGCGTCATCTGCGCTATTTCCAGGTGCTGGGTGAGACCCTCAACTTCACCCGCGCCGCCGTTCGCCTGCACATCGCCCAGCCGCCATTGAGCCGGCAGATCCAGCAACTGGAAGATGAACTGGGCGTGATTCTGCTGGAGCGCGGCCGCCCGTTGCGGCTGACCGAGGCCGGGCGGTTTTTCTATGAGCACGGCAATGTGCTGCTGGAACAACTGGCCAAGGTTTGCGACACCACGCGGCGTATTGGCCAGGGCGAAAAGACCTGGCTGGGCATTGGCTTCGCGCCATCGACCCTGTACGGCGTGTTGCCGGAGTTGATTCGACGGCTGCGCAACCATGAGGCGCTGGAGCTGGAATTGGGCTTGTCGGAGATGACCACCTTGCAGCAGGTTGAGGCGCTCAAGGCCGGGCGTATTGATGTGGGCTTCGGGCGCATTCGCATTGACGACCCGGCCATCGTCCAGCGCGTGCTGGTGGAGGATCGCTTGGTGGCTGTATTGCCCGCCGGTCACCCGCTGCTCGGCGCGCCCGCCACCCTCGCGCAGTTGGCCGCAGAGCGGTTTGTGCTCTACCCCGGCAACCCGCGCCCCAGCTATGCCGACCATGTGATTGCGCTGTTCGACGCCCATGGTTTGAGCCTCAAGGTGGCGCAGTGGACCAACGAGTTGCAGACGGCGATCGGGCTGGTGGGCGCAGGGATGGGCGTGACGCTGGTGCCGGCCTCGGTGCAGGTGTTGCACCGGGCGGATATCGGCTACACGCCGATTGTGGAAGCCACTGCGACCTCGCCGATTATCCTGAGCCGGCGGGTGAATGATCAGTCGCCAGGGCTGAGTCATTGTTTGCAGTTGGTTGAAGAATTGATCTGAGTTCTGCCAAACAATACAGATCTATTGTGGGAGCGGGCTTGCTCGCGAATGCGGTGGGTCAGCCAGCATATGTATTGACTGGCACACCGCATTCGCG
>NZ_CBFHAZ010000178.1:0-5224 GCF_965653655.1 Pseudomonas onubensis
GTGTGTCAGAGACAGATGAATTGACTGACCCACCGCATTCGCGAGCAAGCCCGCTCCCACAGTTGATCGCATACAGTCCTGAACATGTGCTTTTCTGTGGGAGATGGCTTGTCGAATCGTCGCACCGCTGCGATGCAGGCACCTCGGTACATCAGGCACACTGAGTTGATGCCATCGCAGGCAAGCCAGCCCCCATAGGATGAACCGGTTTCTACAGTGAAATTGGCGTCACACCACGCAATACCAGATCACTGATAAACCCCAGCCAATCCTGCTGCTGCCCCTTGTCCGCCAGGTCTTCACCCAGAAACGAACTGAGCGTGTGGCGGTTGGAATTGTAGAAGTAGCACAGCGAGGCAATCATCAAATACACGTGCTTGAGGTCGATGTCCTGGCGAAACACACCTTGGGCCTGGCCGGCTTCGATAATCGGGCGCAACACGCCAACCGCTTCGCCCGACAGCCTGCGGATCTCGCCGGACTGCTGGGCGTGCTTGCCCTGGTGCAGGTTCTCGATGCTCAGGATCGCCACGAACTCGGGGTGCTTGACGTAGTAGCTCCAGATAAATGCCACCAGTTCGCGCAAGGCTTGCGCGGGGTCGCCCAGGTCCAGCTTGAGTGTGCGTTCGGCTTTATTGAACTGTTCGTAGACATGTTCCAGCACACAGACGAACAGGTGTTCCTTGCTGCCGAAATAGTAATAAAGCATGCGGTCATTGGAGTCGGCCGCCTTGGAAATGGTGTCGACGCGCCCGCCGGAATAACCGTCGCGGGTGAACACCTTGACCGCCGCCTGCAAGATGCGCGCACGTGTCTGGTCAGCCTGTTGCGCTCGAATTCCGGTCTTCTTGATCGCCATCACAAAGTGCCTTGCCGCCAGTCTGGGCGCGAAATATAACATGGGCATTTTTGCCGCCGTTCTATGACCGACAAGTTCTGTAATAAAAACGCCATTGCGCTGGGGATTGGATCCGAGTCGGGCTATTTTGGTGCACCTCAATAAATAGAGTAGCCATGGATGAAATACCAACCTTTCAACCGTACCTTGATTGCCACTGCGCTGGTGTTGACGGTCAGCGGTGTGCAAGCTGCGTCACAGGCCCCGGTGGCCGGTGAAAATGGCATGGTGGTGACCGCCCAGCATTTGGCCACTCATGTCGGCGTGGATGTGCTCAAGGCCGGCGGCAACGCGGTGGATGCGGCGGTTGCTGTGGGCTACGCGCTGGCCGTGGTGTACCCGGCAGCGGGCAACCTTGGTGGCGGCGGCTTTATGACCGTGCAACTGGCGGACGGGCGCAAGACCTTCCTCGACTTCCGAGAAAAAGCCCCACTGGCGGCCACCGCCGACATGTACCTGGACAAGGACGGCAAGGTTATCGATGGCCTCAGCGCCAAGGGCCACTTGGCCGTCGGCGTACCCGGCACCGTGTCCGGCATGGAAACTGCCCTGAACAAATACGGCACGCTCAAGCGCGCCCAAGTGATTGCCCCGGCGATCAAGCTGGCCGAAAACGGCTTTGAACTGGAGCAGGGCGATATCGACTTGCTGCACACAGCCACTGGCGAGTTCGAAAAAGACAAAGACCTGCGCGGGATCTTCCTGCATAACGGCCAGCCGATGCAGGTCGGCCAGAAACTGGTGCAGAAAGACCTGGCCAAGACCCTCAAGGAAATCTCCGCCAAGGGCACCGACGGCTTTTATAAAGGCTGGGTCGCCAAGGCGCTGGTGGATTCCAGCCAGGCCGGCAAGGGCATCATCACCCAGGCTGACCTCGACAAATACAAGACTCGCGAACTGGCACCCATCGAGTGCGATTACCGTGGCTACCACGTGGTCTCGGCACCACCGCCAAGCTCCGGCGGTGTGGTGATCTGCCAGATCATGAACATCCTCGAAGGTTACCCGATGGCCGACCTCGGCTATCACTCGGCCCAAGGCCTGCACTACCAGATCGAAGCGATGCGCCACGCCTACGTGGACCGC
Source organism: Pseudomonas onubensis (assembly GCF_965653655.1). NCBI lineage: Bacteria > Pseudomonadati > Pseudomonadota > Gammaproteobacteria > Pseudomonadales > Pseudomonadaceae > Pseudomonas > Pseudomonas onubensis. The sequence continues at coordinate 1,985 of NZ_CBFHAZ010000178.1, forward strand.
AACAGCTACCTGGGCGACCCGGATTTCGTCAAGAACCCTATCGCGCACCTGTTGGACAAGGACTACGCGGCCAAGCTGCGTGCCGCCATCGAGCCGCAGAAGGCCGGTGATTCCCAGGCGATCAAGCCGGGTGTGTCGCCCCATGAAGGCAACAACACTACCCACTATTCGATCGTCGACAAGTGGGGCAATGCGGTCTCCGTGACCTACACCCTCAACGACTGGTTCGGTGCCGGCGTGATGGCGAGCAAGACCGGGGTGATCCTCAACGATGAAATGGACGACTTCACCGTCAAGGTCGGCGTGCCGAACATGTACGGCCTGGTGCAGGGCGAAGCCAACGCCATCGCCCCGGGCAAGGCGCCGCTGTCGTCGATGAGCCCGACCATCGTCACCAAGGATGGCAAGGCAGTAATGGTGGTCGGTACGCCGGGCGGCAGCCGGATTATCACCGCGACCTTGCTGACCATCCTCAATGTCATCGACTACAAGATGAACATCCAGGAAGCCGTGGACGCGCCGCGCTTCCACCAGCAGTGGATGCCTGAGACCACCAACCTGGAAACCTTCGCAGTGAGCCCCGACACCCAGAAAATTCTGGAAAGCTGGGGCCATAAGTTTGCCGGTCCTCAGGATGCCAACCACTTGGCGGCGATCCTGGTGGGCGCGCCTGCGCTGGGCGGCAAGCCGGTGGGTAACAACCGCTTCTACGGGGCTAATGACCCACGCCGCAATACCGGGTTGTCACTCGGTTACTGAGGCGTGAGATGTTGATGCAGGTGGGCCAGGGACAGCGCCAGGCTGTCATGGGATAACTGGATGGCGGCGCCCTCGGCGCTGCCCTGGGCCGCCGGTATCACCCGCTCGAACATGTGGTTTTCATACGCCTGTACGGCCGCTGAGCAGTCAGGCGTGTGGAGCAGGTGCTGGGCCAGTTCGGCCGCATCGAGCATCGCGGCATTCACGCCTTCGCCGCCAAACGGCGACATCAGGTGCGCCGCATCGCCAATCAACGTCAACCCCTGGCGATGGCTCCAGCGATGGCCTACCGGCAGGGCGTGGATGTGCCTGGCCAGGACGGTTTCATTCGCCGCTTCAAATAACGCCAGAATGTCCGGGTGCCAGCCTTCGAACTGAGCCTTGAGTGCAGACAGGCTGAGGTGCTTGGCCGCCCAATCGGTCGGCACGCGAAAAATCGCATAGCCGCGCAGATGCGCGTTGGCGTTGCGCTGCACGATGATCGCCTTGGCGCCGCCTTGCACTTGCAGGCTGCCGCGTCCCACCAGCGTGGCAATGTGCGGGTGTTGGCGGTCGACATCATCGATGCCGAACTCGATAAACGTCAGCCCGCTGTACTGCGGCAGGTAGGGCGAGAGCAATGGGCGCAGTCTGGACCAGGCGCCATCGGCACCGACCACCAGATCGAAGGGGCCGTGGGTGATTTCGCCTTGATGCAGTGTCCAGCGTGCAGCGCCGGCCGGGCGGATTTGGTTGATGTTCACGCCCCATTGCACACAGCCTTCAGGCAGCGAGTCGAGCAGGATCTGACGCAATTGGGTGCGGTCGACTTCCGGGCGGTCGCCGTCATCGGGGTTGGGGTCTTCGAACAGCAGGCGGCCGTGTTGATCCATCAGGCGCGCGCCTTGGTCTTCATAGCGCGCGATACGCCGGAAGGCGACTTCCAGCCCGGCCTGTTGCAGCGCCAGTTGGCCGGATTCGACATGCAGATCCAGGGTGCCGCCCTGGGGGCGTTCCAGCGGCCCGCGTTCGCGTTCGAATACGCAGGCGGCCAGGCCGTGGCGATGGAGGGTACGTGCCAGGGTCAAGCCGCCGGGGCCGGCGCCGACAATGGCTATACGCAGTGAGCTAGTCATGCAAGTTGTCCTCGGCACGGCTGGGCGAGCAGTTGCTCGACGGCCTCAAAGGCTATGGCGCGGCGTGCTGCCCAGTCGCCACGAATCACCAGGGCAGGTTGGTGGTGCTGTTCGATCGAGTCCAGGCTGCCCTGGAAAAACACCCGGCGATCCGCCAACTCCGGCTGGCAGCGCTGGCCGTCGGCGCTCCATTCCACGTCCTCTGGGGACAGCAGCAGGTGCAGATCGTAATGGCGGGCCAGCAGTTCGTCATCCAGCCACGCCGGGTAGTCACCGAACAGGGTCTGGCTCCAGAGTTTATTGGTCAGCAGGTGGGTGTCGAGGATCAGCAGGTGAGGCTGCTCGGCGCGGGCAGCGTCTTCCCAGGCCAATTGGTCACGGGCGATGGCCGGGATGTCCGCCAGGGTGGTGTCACGCTGGTGATGGTCGATGAAATAGCGCACGTATTCACCCACCATCAGCCCACCGAAGCGGGCGTGAAGTTGCGCGGCCAGCCAGCTTTTACCGCTGGATTCGGGGCCGGCCAGTACCACCACTTTCATGCGTGCAACGCCGGGTCGGCGCGCCATTCACGCCAGCCTTGTACAGCGATTGCGGTGAACAGTGCGTAAAGTGCGGCCGTCAGGTACAGGCCTTTGTAGAGGAACAGGCCGACGAAGATCACGTCCACGGCGATCCACAACGGCCAGCATTGCACGCGTTTTTGCGCCATCCACATTTGCGCCACCAGGCTGAAACCGGTGAGTGCGGCGTCGAGCCAGGGTTGCGCGGCATCGGTCCAGTGGGCCATGGCGGCGCCGAGCAGGCCACTGAACACGGCACCGACGGTGAGGCTGACCATGATCGCGGACCAGCCCAGGCTTGTGACCTGGCGACCCTGCGCGACCTCACCGGCGCGGGTCCACTGCCACCAGCCGTAGAGTTGCAGGGCGGCGTAGACCACTTGCAGGAGCATGTCGGAATAGAGTTTTACGTCGAAGAACACCCAGGTGTAGAGCAGCACCATCACCAGGCCGATGGGCCAGCACCAGGGGTTTTGCTTGACCGTCAGCCAGACAGCGATCACCCCCAGGGCGGCGGCGAACAATTCAAGCCCGGACATGGCGGTTCCTTGGGAGAGTGGGAGAGGGCGATGATTGTAACCAGAGGTTAGGTATCTTCACAGTGGCGGGGTTTGAGGCGACCTGGGTGTGAGGTGGTTTGGTGTACATATCCGTTGCTGCGGTGATGGCTTCTATCGGTTCCGCTCTTACAGCGGGTCACTTTTGTAAAGACCGGAATGCCGGCCCAGACAAAAGTAACCAAAAAGTCTTCGCCCCACCACTCGGTGCCTCGCTTAGGCTCGGCATGCCAGAACGAAGGCTTG
>NZ_CBFHAZ010000179.1:0-4472 GCF_965653655.1 Pseudomonas onubensis
CGCGAAGGCGGTGTATCAGTAGGCATATCTGTTACTGACACACCGCCTTCGCGAGCAAGCCCGCTCCCACATTTGGTTTGTGTTGTCCTTTAGTGAGTTGTACGGCGCTTGTGCAGCAGCCAATCCCCGAATGACTTGTCTTCCAGGGCATACCCGCCACGGCTCGACTTCCACACCAGCTCCTTGTCGCGCAGCGCATCAATGCACGCCTGAATGGTCTGGGTGCCCGGCACCACATCGCTTCCCATGTCCTCCAGTGCCTTGCTGACCGCCGTGAGTGTGCTATCGGTAAACGGCGCAAAAGGCTCGTTGTTCTGCGAACGCTCCACCATCACCTCCAACACAGCACGCTGGGGAATGGTGAGGTTGTTCCACGCGCTCTCAAACTCGGTCCACACGCCGGCACGCAGCAGTTCGGCGCGGCTGTGCAGCAGTTGGCCCAGGTTGCTCGCCTCGCCCAACTCCAACGCCACTTCACCGATGATGGTACGCAGCATCTCTGGGCGGCGCCCCACCAGTTCAAAGGCTTCGTCGATGTCCGCAGCGTTGAACTGATTGGTGCTGGCCAAATGGGCGTTGAGGTGCACGGTGTAGGCCTGGGTAAACTCTTTACCGAGCAAGGGAAACGGCGTGATGCTGGAGCCGAAGAATGGCTGGCTTTTACCGAGGACCAAATGCGCGAGCTTGTCGCGATTGGAGCCGGTGAACACCAGGCGCAAGCCACTGCCCTCCTCGTCACGGCCCTGGTTTAGCTGGTCTCGGGCAGCTTTCAACGCGAACATCGCATTGATGCCGGACTCGGTGGTCAGTGCGTGCTGCGCTTCATCAATCACCAGCACGACGGGTTTTTCGGCAGCGCTGTGGAGCAACTCCAACGCTTGAGTCAGCGTCGCACCCACCGGCAATTGTGGCTTGCTGAAGTCCCAGGAAAGGGTACGCAGGAAGCTTAGCTTCTCGATTCCAATGTTCTTGGCCAGCTTGCGAATACCCTTTTCATAGGGCACCAGAGCCGCGGCGATAGCGCTGGCGATCAACTCCGCCGGATCTTTCTCTTTGTCAGCCCAGAGATCCACGTAAACCGCCAGCCAACCCCGCAGTTGACACTCCGGGATCAGGTCTTCGCGCAAAAAGGTGCTTTTGCCGGTGCGTCGAGGTGCTGCGAGGAACAGGCCTGAGGTGAAATCCTGAATCCCGGCGCCGACCAAGCCATCAGCAATGCTGCGAGCCAGCGTCGGGCGGCGAAACACAAAGCCGCTGTGCTTGGACATGGTTTTATACTCAATTATTGGAACAGCTATAAATTATAGTCGCGAGTATAATTGACTATAATTGCTCGTCAAACCACTTCCCGTCGCCGGTCCTCTCTCGGGCACTTGGCAAACCGCGCCCGGTAGCTGCGCGTGAAGTACGACGGCGACTCAAACCCGCACGCAATGCTCACTTCCAGCACGCTCATGTCGCTCTGGCGCAATAGCTGCCGGGCTTTTTCCAGGCGCAGGCCGAGGTAGAAGTTGCTCGGGGTGTCGTTCAGGTGCAGACGGAACAGCCGCTCAAGCTGGCGCCGCGTGACCTTGATGGCCTCGGCCAACGCCAGCGTGCTCAGCGGCGGCTCGCTGTGTTGTTCCATCTCGCCGATCACCTGCACCAGCTTCTTGTTGTTGATGCCGTAGCGCGTGGCGATCTGCATGCGCTGGTGGTCTTTGCGTGGGCGGATGCGCCCGAGTACGAATTGCTCGGACACCTGGATCGCCAGGTCCGGGCCGTGGGCCTGGGCGATCAGGTCGAGCATCAGGTCGATGGAGGCGGTGCCGCCCGCGCAGGTGATGCGCCGGCGGTCGATTTCAAACAGCTCCTGGGTCACGCTGAGCTGCGGATAGGATTCCTTGAAGGCGTCGATGGCCTCCCAGTGCAGGGTGAGGCGGTGGCCGTCGAGCAAGCCAGCCTCAGCCAGCACACAGGCGCCGGTGTCGATGGCACCGAGGGTGACGCCATCGTGGTCGAGGCGGCGCAGCCAGTGTTCCAGCGCGGGCGTGGTGAACTTCAAGGGTTCGAAGCCGGCGACCACCATCAGCGTCGCGCCTTTTTTCAGCGGCTCCAGTGCGGCGTCGGCGTTCACCGACATGCCATTGCTCGCCAGCACCGCGCCGCCATCGGCACTCAACACGTGCCAGCGGTACAGCTCGCCGCGAAAGCGGTTGGCCACGCGCAGCGGTTCCAGCGCGGAGATAAAGCCGATGGCCGAGAAACCCGGCATCAGCAAGAAGTAGAAATCCTGGGACATGGTGGCGCTCTCGTAGGACGGGCAGCGTGCTCACTGTGATACGCCAGTTCAATCGGCCATTCAAGAGCACAGGTCGCTGCAGTGCAAGAGCTGGTCGCCGCCGTGCGTTTTGTCGCCCCAGAAGGTACGTAACTTGGCTGCACGGCGCACAAAGACGCCGGACCCCACAATAACGACCTGCCGAGGGATCCACCATGAACCGACTGATCAGCCGCTGCGTGCTTGCACTCAGCGCCAGCGCCATCTTGAGCACTAATGTACTGGCAGCGGATGCCGCTTCTTGCCAAAACGTGCGCATGGGCGTGGTGAACTGGACCGACGTAATCGCCACCAGCGCCATGACCCAAGTGTTGCTCGACGGCCTCGGCTACAAGACCAAACAAACCAGCGCCTCCCAGCAAATCATCTTCGCCGGTATCCGCGACCAGCGCCTGGACATGTTCCTGGGCTACTGGAACCCGCTGATGACCCAGACCATCACGCCGTTTGTCGACGCCAAGCAAGTCAAAGTCCTCGACAAACCCAGCCTGGAAGATGCGCGCGCCACCCTCGCCGTGCCGACTTACCTGGCGGATAAAGGCCTGAAAACCTTCGCCGACATCGCCAAATTTGAAAAAGAACTGGGCGGCAAGATCTACGGCATCGAGCCAGGCTCGGGCGCCAACACCCAGATCAAGGCGATGATCGCCAAGAACCAGTTCGGCCTCGGCAAGTTCCAGTTGGTGGAGTCCAGTGAAGCCGGGATGCTCGCCGCCGTCGACCGCGCCGTGCGCCGCAAGGAGGCCGTGGTGTTCTTCGGCTGGGCGCCGCACCCAATGAACGTCAACGTGGCGATGACTTACCTCACCGGCAGCGACGACGCCCTGGGCCCGAACGAAGGCATGGCCACGGTGTGGAGCGTCACTTCGCCGACCTACGCCGAGCAGTGCCCCAACGTACACAAACTGCTGACCAACCTGACCTTCACCGCCGCCGACGAGAGCCGAATGATGCAGCCGTTGCTGGATCACAAGGACGCCCTCGAGTCTGCCAGGCAGTGGCTCAAGGATCACCCGCAAGACCAGCAGCGCTGGCTCGAAGGCGTGACCACCTTCGACGGCAAACCGGCCGCAGCCAACCTGCAACTGACCAGCAAATAACCTGATTCGCATCACCGTATCGCAGCCGCTGTTGGCTGCGAACGGCATCACTACGCCCGCCTGTAAGGAACCGCCTCATGAACCACGACGTCATCATCACCTGCGCACTCACCGGTGCTGGCGACACGACCAGCCGCAGCCCGCACGTGCCGGTCACTCCCAAACAAATCGCCGCAGCCGCGGTGGAAGCCGCCAAGGCCGGTGCCACCGTGGTGCATTGCCATGTGCGTGACCCGCAAACCGGCAAGTTCAGCCGCGATGTGGCGCTGTACCGCGAAGTGATGGAGCGCATCCGCGAGGCCGACATCGACATCATCGTCAACCTCACCGCCGGTATGGGCGGCGACCTGGAAATCGGCGGCGGCGAGAACCCGATGGAGTTCGGCCCCAACACCGACCTGGTCGGCCCGCTGACGCGCCTGGCCCACGTCGAGGAGCTGCTGCCGGAGATCTGCACCCTGGACTGCGGCACGCTCAACTTCGGCGATGGCGACACCATTTACGTGTCCACCCCGGCGCAGCTGCGGGCGGGCGCCAAGCGCATTCAAGAGCTGGGCGTAAAGGCCGAGCTGGAAATTTTCGACACCGGCCACCTGTGGTTTGCCAAGCAGATGATCAAGGAAGGCTTGCTCGATAACCCGCTGTTCCAGCTGTGCCTGGGCATCCCATGGGGCGCACCGGCCGACACCACCACCATGAAAGCCATGGTCGACAACCTGCCTGCCGACGCCGTGTGGGCCGGTTTCGGTATCGGCCGCATGCAAATGCCCATGGCGGCGCAAGCGGTGCTGCTGGGCGGCAACGTGCGGGTCGGCCTGGAAGACAACCTGTGGCTGGACAAAGGCGTGCTCGCCACCAATGGCCAGCTTGTGGAACGGGCGAGTGAAATCCTCAGCCGCCTGGGCGCCCGGGTCATGACTCCGGCGGAAGGCCGAATCAAGATGGGCCTGACCAAGCGCGGCTAACCCCCTGCCGAAACCGGATCAAAAATGTGGGAGCGGGCTTGCTCGCGAATGCGGTCAATCAGCCACCGAATGCATCAACTGACACAC